>CAYVBW010000013.1:0-27352 GCA_964449995.1 uncultured Pseudomonadales bacterium
AGATAATCAAATCCAAACTCATTATTTGTTCCATAAGTGATATCAGCTAAATATGCTTCCTGACGAGTAATCTGCTGAAAATGCTCCAAACGTTCGTCTCCACGCTCTTCGCTATCTATCTCTGGATCGTAAAGTTTTGACTCATCATGCACAATAACTGCTGCAGACAATCCTAAAAAGTGATAAATGGGACCCATCCAACCCACACCAATTTCAGCCAAATAATCATTAACTGTTACCAAATGAGATCCCTTACCCAAAAGAGCATTTAAATAGAGCGGACAAGTAACAGTTAAAGTTTTTCCTTCTCCAGTTTTTTGTTCAGTAATAATACCATTATGAATTGCAATTCCTGCTAGCAGTTGGACATCAAAATGCCTCATCCCCGTGATTCGACGAGAAACTTCTCTAACAGTAGCAAATGCTTCTGGTAAAAGGCGGTCTAAAACTTCTTTCTCTTTAAGTTGTAATTCTTCTTTAGTTAAAGAATTGCTTTCCTGAAATGATTTTTGAATGATTTGTTTAAACTTATCAGTTTGGGCTGCTAGTTCCTGATCATCCATTTTTTTTATAACTGGCTCTAGCTCGTTGATTTGCTCAACGATAACTTGATAGCGATCAAGTTTACGCTTGTTCTCATCAAAAATATTTGAGATAAATTTAAACATAAAAGATATTCTAACTCCAATTTCGCAAGAAAGACATGGCAAATTTTACAAATATTGTTGAAGTGCTTGAGGAATCTCAACTGAACCGTCTGCCTTTTGATAATTTTCAACTATTGCAGCCAATAAACGAGGAGTGGCCAAAACTGTGTTGTTTAGCGAATAAGCGAATTTACTGGTACCATCTTTTGCCTGATACTTTATTCCTAATCTTCGAGTTTGAAAATCATTAAAATAGCTAGCACTATGAGTCTCTCGATATGCTTTTTGCGCAGGAAACCATGTTTCTATGTCATATTTTTTACGCTGACCAGCACCAATATCACCTGTACACATCATTACCACTTGATAGGCTAAACCTAGTTCCTGCAATAATTTTTCACTATAATTCAACATTTTTTCATGCCAAAGCCGTGATTGCTTTTCATCAGCAACAGTTAAGACAACTTGCTCAACCTTGTTGAACTGATGCACTCGGATAATCCCTTGAGTATCTTTACCATATGATCCGACTTCTCTTCTAAAACAGGGAGACGTGCCAACGATTTTAATTGGTAAATCATCTTCTGTTAAAGTCTCACCCATATAATATGCTGTTAGAGCCACCTCAGCTGTACCAGTTAAATATTTATCATCTTGAGTTTTATAATGATCTTCTTCTCCCCAAGGAAAATAACCCGTTCCAATCAATGCCTCCTGATTAACTAATACTGGAACAGTCATCGGACTAAACCCTTGCTTTATCATAAAATCCAAAGCGTAGCGTAAAATAGCCCGTTCTAGCAACACAGCTTCATTTTTTAAAAAATAAGACCTAAACCCTGCTATTTTTACTGCTCGTTGAATATCAAGCCAATCTAAATTTTCCATTACCTTCTCATGAGATAGGGGAGTAAAATTAAATTGAGATTTATCACCAACCTGCCTAACAACCTTGTTACTAGCTGCATCTTTTCCCACTGGCACCTCCTCAGCCGGAACATTAGGAATTTTTAGCATCAAAGATTCAAACTTTAAACTAACTTGTTTAAATTCTGGCTCAACTTGTTTTAACTGCTCTTTAAATTGCCTGCCTGTTTTGATTAGCTTCGAGTCTGGCTCACCCCCTTGATGCACCTGCTGTTTAATTTTTTCTGCATTTTCATTAACTTCTCTTCTAATACTGTCAACTTTTTGTTTTAAAGTACGCCTTTTTTCATCAACCTCTAGCAATCGATCTACTAGAGAGCTATCTAACTGTTTATCAAGGCAAGCTTTTTTTACTTGCGAAACATTCTGACGAATAAATGAAATATCTAACATATTATTTTTAGGTAAAAATGTTAATTAAAAATTCAATATGATCTCCTGCCTCTTCTTGGATTAAACTAAATCCTTGAGCTATATCATCTCTATTTATATTAGCAGCAAAAGATTTATCTTTAAGTTTTTTTAAAACCTTAGATGCCTTCATCCCTTTAAAATTATCTGGTCTCATTAAAGAATAGGCGTGCAAAAAACCACTTAGCTCGTCACAAGCAAAGAGATATCTTTCTAAAAGTGTTGTGGGTTGAGCTTGAGTTATATGTGGAGCGTGAGCTCTAACAGCTTGAATTAAAGCCTGAGGATAATCTGATAATAATTCATTAACTGATTTGTTAGGGTGTTCTTCTGGAAACTTCTCCCAATCAAGATCATGCAATAAGCCTGTTTGGTACCAAAGATCAACGTCTTGTCCTAACTTTTTTGCATATCCCTCCATAGCTTGTGCTACCAGCTCGCAATGATGACGCAAATTAACATCTTCTATATATTTTTCTAAAAGCTGCTGAGACTCTTTCCGAGAGGGAAGAGATTTATCAACTCGATTCTTTTCTGATTGTAGTTGATCTTTTTCCTCATGATTTCGTTGATTGTTCTCAGAACTGTGGACTGTTTTTGGTTTGAGGGTTGGAAAAGCAATTACTTCTCGAATCGACCAAGTATTGGTTAAAAACATTACCAAGCGATCGATGCCAATACCAATTCCTCCCAAAGGAGGCATTCCGTATTCCATTGCTTGCAAAAAGTCTTCGTCCACCGGATGAGCATCTACATCGCCAGCTCTTAGGTGTTGTTGCTCATTCTCAAAAAGTTGACGTTGATCAATTGGATCAACAATCTCACTCCAACCATCTGCCAATTCTTTACCGCCCACATAAGCCTCAAAACGTTCGCAATATTTAGGATTCTGGCGATGAGCCTTAGCCAATGGACTCACGTCTCGTGGATAATCAATAATCCAAATCGGTTGAATTAATTGAGGAGTCACCAGCTTATCAAAAAGAGTAAACATAGCTGTTCCCCGATTAAAACCCGCAGGCAACTCAAGTTTATGTTTAAACAAAAGCTCCTTAACTGCTTTATCGTCTATACTTTCAAAATCAATATCAACATATTGTTTTAAAGCATCAACCATTGCAACTCGAGGCCATTTTCCACTCAAATCTATATTTTTTTGTCCAACTTTTATCTTTGTTGAACCATTAACTATTTTCGCAACTGTTTTTACTAAATCTTCAGCCACATCCATCATAGTCTGATAATCTGTATAAGCCTGGTACCATTCAATCATGGTAAACTCCGGCTGATGAGTTTGATCAATTCCCTCATTTCTAAAATTGCGCGAAATCTCAAAAATCTTTTCATAACCCCCAACTATTAATCTTTTTAAATATAGTTCTGGAGCTATCCTTAAATACAAATTTGCATCAAGGGCATTCATATGAGTTGAAAAGGGTTTAGCATTAGTGCCGCCGTATAATGGCTGCAGTACAGGGGTTTCAACTTCTATGAAGCCATGGCTGTCCTGAAGAAATCTACGAATTTCTTTTAAAATCTGCCAGCGAGCATCCAACACTTGCCTTACATCATCATTGATCAATATATCTATATAGCGTCGGCGAAACCTTATATCTTTATTTTCTGCAACATTCCATTGAGAAGGGAGAGGTCGCAAGGCTTTTCCTAAAAACTTAATTTCCGAAGCTAAAATGGTTAGCTCCCCAGTCTTGGTCAAGATCACTTCCCCAGAAACACCAATAAAATCACCGGGGTCAACATAACCCACAACAGCAAGTTGTTTTGAATCAACACCATCTTCACGAACCATAATTTGGATTGAATCGGTTGAGTCCTTAAGGTCAAAAAAAACAACCTTCCCATGAGGTCTAACAGACATCACGCGACCGGCTGTTTTGACTTGACTGCCTTCATCTATAGCCCTAGCTTCATTGATGGTATGCTTTTTATCAAAACTATAAGGATGAATTACAACGTCTAAATTTTCCAAAGCTTTGCGTTTTTCTAATTTAGCTTTAATGGCATCATCTATTCTAGACATGGGGGTATTTAAAATCTGTAATTGGTAAATCGGAGGGAAAAATTACTTAACTTTATCCACAACATAAACTATATCTCCAGCGGGAGCGCTGACCACAGCTTCATCTCCCTGTTTTTTTCCCAACAGTGCTTTACCTAGAGGAGAAACAATAGAAATTTTACCCTTTTCAACATCACCTTCAAATTCTCCAACAATCATAATTTTCTTTTTATTTTTTTTATTATTTTTTGGATAAGTGACAACTTGACTACCAATGCCTATAGTAGTCTTGCTGCGAGTTTTATTAACCACCTCTGCTCTTTTGATCACATCTTCAATCTCTGAGATCCTAGCATCGATAATCTCTTTATCTTCTTTTGCGTTCTGATACTCTGTATTTTCACTTAAATCGCCCTTATCTCTGGCAATAGAAATTCTTTTTATTACTGCTGGTAGCTTTTCATTCACTAATTCATCGAGTTCGTTTTGCAACTCTTTTAATCCGTCTTTAGTTAGTTGAATTTTACTTTTTGCTGACATAATGCTGGATAGTATAACACAAAAACCTTATAAATTCTTTTTATTGTGCTATAAAAAAACAAAAAAATTAATTTGCCAAAACTACAATGGCGTCAAAATTGCCCCTGGGATCTTCTGCTGATGTTTTATCTGAAAATACTAACTCTAAATCTAAATCTTCACTAATAGTTTGCAATAAAGCACCATCTTCTTCTTCCATTAATAGATAAAATCCAGCCTCATAGTCATCAACAGCATTTCTAGCTTCAACTTCACCATATCCTGCTTCCTCTAACACAGCTGCAATCTCTCCTGCATATCCTGCTTTTGCTGTTGCGTTAACTACCCTTATAGAATAATCTTCTCTATTTATCTCAATCATCGGCGTAGGAGAAGGCTCTAGAGTTGGCTCTGGCTCAAGTTCTGTATCAGTCACTACTGGTGCCTCTACTGGTTGTCGCTGTGAAAGTTGTAAAACTCCAAAGCCAATCCCAACACCTATGGCCACAGTTAGAGCAAAACTTCCAAAACCTATTAAAATGACTCTCAGCAAATTACTAGTGCCATCATCATTTTTAAGAGTTTTTCTTTGAGGTGGGACAGCTGTTGCAGTAGTTTTTGATTGATCATCATCAACTTGATCCTTAAATTTACTAGAAAATTTCTTTAAATCTACTGGTTCTTCTGTTTCAGAAGGAGTTGCTAAAGGTTTTGGCTGCTGCTCTTCAGACTCTTCCTCTGATTCATCCCCAAAACTGGCAGCTGAAAGAGAGGCAGCTGCTGGCTGATAAGACCTAGTGGGCATTTCTTGAGCCTGGATTGTCTCAGCTTTATCCATCTCAGCTTCAGATTTAGGATCAGATAATTCTGCTTCATCCAAAGGTTCTTCTTTTTTTTCCTGAGCTTCATCCTCTTCAATCGACTCAACCTCAGCCTCAACTTCTGATTCCTTTTCCTCAGTCTGAGTTGTTTTTTCTTGATCAGGCTCCTGTCCTGGTTTCGGAAGATCTTCAGTAGCAAGTTTGTCAGGCTCGACCTGCTCTTGTAGTTGGGATTCTGTAAATTTTTCCTCATCAGCTACTTGCATAAGAGCGGCCTGCATTTCTTCGCTTACTTCAACATCAGATAAATTAAATTCAGGAATTATAAATTCATCAATAGAAACAGTTCTTATAGCCGAAGTCATTGCTTTCTCAATAAAATTTGGCAAGGCTTCATCTTTATTATCATTTTGAGCCAGCTGCTGAATCGGTATAATGCCTTCCAGCTTTTGTTTTAACTCCTCTTCTACGGCCTCATCAGAAAGCAAATAAGCAGTTTGCATACTTGACTCTGCCCCTTTCATAGTTTTGATAGCTTCAACAAATCTATCTATATTTTCTATAGAATCAACCATAGGCTGATCAACACCAATATAATGCTTTGCCATAAATAAATTCTGGCCCATTTGCACCAAAGAAACTGAAGGCTCAAGCGAAACCAGGGATTTCAAAGTCCAACTTAATGGATAAATTTTATTTAATTTTACTTTTTTGTCTTCAAAAGCCAATTTAAGAGGGGCTAGGGCAGAGTGTTGAACTGTTGACAACTGTACTTTATGCGTACCCTTATATTCACTAAGAATAAAAGTTTCAATCTGGTGAGATTCCAGATCAATATGCAAACTAGGGATGACCCCTTCCTGTAAATACTCCTTAACTTCTGCTTCAGTTTTTTTCTCAACATTAATGATGGTGTTGGTAAAAATCTCGTCAGCTATGATTACGTCTAATTCTCCTTCTTCTAGCTTGTCTTCAATACGCTCAACTAGTTTTTTAATATTCTCAAAAATAAGCTTGTTATCATCCATAAGCTGACCATTAAATTGCTTAAAGCTTTGAACTGTGAATGTATGTGGCTGTTTACCTGGTAAAAATTCAGCTAAATAGGCTAGGTCTGGTAAAATATAGAGTAACTTTTGAGTATCGAGCATTGTTTTGGGCAGTTGATTAATAGGGTTAAAGATTAAAAAGCATCTTCTAGTATGAGGAAAAGTTGTTATTTTTGCAAGGGGAAAAACATATAAAAAATTAGCTGCAAGACATATCTCGCAGCTAATCAAATTAATCACACAATAACAACAGTTTAGTGGTGATGTTCCGCTTCATAAGCATCGGCCTCAGCTTTATCTACATGCACTGTCCCATCAGGATGATTGGGTGGAGAATAAATAGTATAGAGTTTAAGCGATTCATCTTCTGAGGCATTAATGATGTTGTGTTCTGCGCCGGCAGGCACAATTACAGCATCGCCATCTTTAACACTCATTTCTTCGCCATTAATTACCACTTTTCCTTCACCTTCTTCAAACCTAAAAAACTGATCCACATCATCATGAACTTCAACTCCAATTTCTTCTCCTGGCTGCAGAGTCATAAGCACTAATTGACAGTACTTCCCTGTCCATAAAACTTTGCGGAAATTTTCATTTTCCTCAGTAGCTTTTTCAATATCGTCAAAATAATGATTCATATTAGCCCTTTCTGTAAACTAATTACTAATTAAATTCAGTATAGCAAAAGGTGAAAAAAAATTAAGTATGGAGTTAAATAAATTTTGTGAGCCCGGTGGGATTCGAACCCACGACGCACAGCTTAAAAGGCTGTCGCTCTGACCACCTGAGCTACGGGCCCGCATACTAACAAAATTCAGAATTTCTCGCTTAAAGAGCGCTTTATTATATCAAGCACAATACTAAAAAACTACTTTAAATTATCAAACAACAACAGTTATGCCCTGGAGACATATTTGCCCTCAGTTGTATCAACAACTAACTTCTCTCCCTTTTTAATAAATAAAGGAGCCTGAACAATTAACCCTGTTTCCATAGTCACTGGTTTAGTGCCAGCATTACTCCGATCTCCAGCTACTGCCTCCTGTGATTGAACAACTTTCATTGTGATCTTGGGTGGCAGATTCACGGTTAATGGTTCATTTTTGTAAAAAACAATATAAACCTTAATCTCAGGTACTAAAAAATTAATTTTGTCTCCTAAAATCTTATCTGGTACTTCTACTTGCTCATAAGAACGGGGCTCCATAAAGATAACTTGATCTCCGCTTTGATATAAAAACTGCATTTCTCTAGATTCAACATTGATTGTTTCTAGGGTGTCATGAGATTTAAAAACATGCTCAACATAACCTCCTGTGGCTAAATTCTCTAGTTTTGTTCTAGTAAAAGCTGACCCTTTACCAGGAGAAACAAACTTCTTTTTCACTACTTTATGTGGTTGCCCAAAGTGCATGAGGTACATCCCAGTTTCAATATTGCCTGCTTTAATTTTCGCCATGATGGCAATTTTAACTGATAATTTAAATTCATGCAAAATAAAAATATTTCACCTTAATTAAATAAAAAAGGTTATAAGCCCAATGCTTTTAGAAAAACAAAAATCATGTACATTAACAAAATTAAAACAGACTCTTTGCGTTCCAGCTTTTTTTTCGTCAACAGAAACAAAACCACAACCACAGAGGTTAGTAGTAAATAAGCTAAATCAAAGGTTGCTATACTTCTAGGAATATGCCAACCAGCAATAATAGCTGTGCCTCCTAATCCCAAAAGGGTTACAATAATATTCCCTCCCAGCATACTTCCGACAGATAATCCAGGAGAGCCCTTAATAAGGGCAGAGATAGCTACAAATAATTCGGGCAGACTTACTCCTATACCAACAATAAAAAGGCCAACAATCATCTGATCAATTTGCAAAATCTGAGAGATATTCACAGCTCGACTAACTACAAGCTCTGACCCAAGCACAATTACTATCAATCCCGATGCTAACTGAATAAAAAACCTTAAATTATTTTTAAAACTAAATTTTCGAGAATGTTTTTTAACAAGCTTGCGTGAACTAGTTTTATTTAAAGTAAACAGATAAAAACCATAAAGCAGTAGCAAAACAAGCCCCTCTATTCTAGAAATAAAACCATTAATAGAAAAAGCTATCAGCAATAAAGTGCTACCAATTAGCATCAGCCCATTACGCATGACCTCTTTTTTATCAACTTTAATAACTTGAAATAATCCCGCTAATCCCAAAACCAAACCTATTTGACTCATATTAGACCCCACAACATTTCCTATTACCAACTGGGTAACTTGATCTCCTTGAAGTTGTTTAAATGCTCCAACAAAAGTAATCATAATTTCAGGGAGATTAATGCAGAATGAAACAATAGTTAGCCCAACCAGAGTTTCTGACCAACCTAGTTTTTTAGAAATAGCTAGGGCAGCTTTAATTAGCAGCTCAGCCCCAAGCCACAACATAACAAACCCTATTCCAATCAACAAAAAATTGTTTAAAAGAAACATATGTTGTTTATTAAATCAAAAAAAACAATATAACTGAATAGCTAATAATCGAAATTTGTTAACTCCTAAAAAACTTAAATACAACGATGTTTTACTCAAGAAATCAGCAACTCTTGACACTAATTGCTAATTTGCTATATTAATAATTAGCAATTACTAAATATGTCTGCTAAAAATAATTAAGCAGAGAAAGGAGAACAAAAATGGATTTAATTCCTTTTCAACCCTTTAGAATGTTAAGTAGATGGCCTGATTTTTGGGATGATCAAGATTTTGCTGTTAACGCTTCAGCAAATAATTTGGATTTGTATGAAACTGAAGATGAGGTTGTTGTTAAAACAAACGTTGCTGGAGTAGGACCAGAGGATATTGATCTGACATTCGAGGATGGAATACTTTGGATCAAAGCTGCAAAAGTTGAGGAACAAAAAGATGAAGAAAAAACTCACTATGCTAAATCCTCTTGGAGCTATTCTTACAAAGTAGCCATTCCAGGAAAAATTGATCCTAATAAAGAACCACAGGCTGAAGTAGATAACGGAGTGCTTACAGTTACTTTTGAAAAATCAGAGGTGACTAAACCCAAAAAACTCAAAGTAACAGCAAAGAATAAATAATCTAAATTAAAGAAAAAGGCCGGTCCAAAGCGACTGGTCTTTTTTTCAATCAGAGGTGGCTCCCTTTATACCTGCTCTGAAAGCTTCAAAAATCTTAGTTGGCTGATTATCTCTATCAAAAAAACTAAAATCTGAGAATTGGCCAGGAGCTCCTCTTAATAAAAAAGGAGTAACACCAACTACTTTAGGATGTGTCCAAACGTGCTGCATAGCATAAAGATAATAGCTTTTTAACCAAGGCTCTGTTTGTGAAGTTTGAACCCAACCTGTTTCAGTAATAATTACTTCAAAATCTCGACCCGTTTTTCTTTTTAAAAAATTCAATTCATGCTCAAATCCTCTGATAGAATTCTGTCCAGTTAGGATTGGGCTGGAAGAAAAAGCAGGATTGGGATATGAGTGAGAGTTCCACAGATCAATATGATCAAATATCCAAGGATTATATTCCAGCATTTTGGTTAAGTAAGTAAAAGCCTCCATGGTTTCAGCAGAATTAGGTGCTGCCAAATCCATAGCTGCTGGCATAACCACATAATTCGCTTTTTCTGTTTTTGCCCAACTAGTAGCAAATTCCAAAATTTGAGTATACGAAAGTGGATCTATAACGCCTCCCCATTCTTTAGCATGATTAACCTCATTAAAAATAATGATGTAACGTTTCTCTGTCGGCCAATCAAGTTGATCCATAAATTTAAAAAGCTGAACTATATCATACCTTGTGGGCTGCGCCCAAACACCTTCTTCAACCTTAGTCGCTAAACGAACAATTGGAATAAATTTATATTTTTTAGTCTCTCTAAAAAAATTTTGCCAGCCTTCAGGCTCATTCAAATCTTTAAGCGCCAAAGGTATAGTTAAAAAATGCCAGTCATCTTTCATATCACCTTGTTTAAACAGCAGTTTGGCATTGCTTAAATCAGCCGGGGAAAGAATATGAACCCCTAAAATTTTATTTTTAATAGCATGAGTTAAAGGAGTCACAACTAAACCTATTGCCATTAAGGTGATAATTGCCACAGCCTTGAAAAACAGAAACTTGTTAAAAGTTTTTTTCATCTTTAACCGCTTTCTATATATATAGGATATCATTTTTTTACCTTTTTGATAGGGCGTGCTATACTTATTTTTAGAAATTTATGAAACAAATTTGGCAATCCTTAATATGGTTAGTAACAACTAGTGTCACTATTTTAACTAGTATTGTTCTCTTTCACACTTTTTTTGACTATTCCCAATTAACTGTTATTCAACAAGAGGCTAGACATACCAGCATCGTAGCAGGCAATCCAGATCCCGAAGGGGAGATACAGGGCATTGAAAGCATTTTAGAACTTGAGGACGGTAGAGCTGAAATTGTTGCTAACTTTTTGGCAAAATATGACTCTCCATTAAAACCTCACGATTATTATGGACACCTACTGGTAGAAATAGCAGACCGCTACGAGCTAGATTTTAGGTTTTTGCCGGCTATTATGATGGAAGAAAGTAATCTATGTAAAAATATTCCAGAAGGCACTTATAACTGCTTAGGGTTTGGAATTCACTCTGGGGGAACGTTGGGGTTTGAAAACTATGAAGCTGGCTTTGAAAGAGCAGCTAGAGAACTGCGTGCCAACTATGTAGAACAGGGAAGAATACAGGTTTCAGAGATTGCAAGAAAGTACACTGCAAGCGTGGAGAAGTGGACCAGTTCTGTTAATCAATGGATGACAGAAATGAAATATGACGATCGACAAAAAGGGATTGAAAAGAAAGATGATGCTAGCGTCCTAGAATATGTGAAAATTGAATAATTATAGGATATATTTTTTTAAATTTGAACCAGGCTTTGCTACCTGGATTGATATATATTGAATTACTATTGACAATCTTATAATAATAACATATAGTAATATATACCTCAGAAGGTTCTCCTCACCGGGAGATACGTTCTGAGACAAAAAACCTCGAATCAACTCGAGGTTTTTTGTTGTCTTTGATGACCCAAGAAAACAAAGTGCCGAAGAGAGGACTCGAACCTCCAAGGAATTGCTTCCACACGGTCCTAAGCCGTGCGCGTCTACCAGTTCCGCCACTTCGGCTGCTTAAATGTTTGCTAATATAGAATTATATTTTACAATATCTAACAATCTAATGCATTATCGTACACGCTTTTCTTCGAAAGCCAAAAGGGTCTCTATCAAAATTGAACCACCAAACCAAGTTTTGGTGGTTGCTCCTAAAAGAACTCCTAAAAAAATTTTAGATAAATTCGTTAAAGAGCAATCAGCTTGGATCACCAAACAGCTGGCGAGAATGGTACAAAAACAAGATTCTATCGAATCCAATACTCAAGTATTAATTTTTGGAAAAACCTATCAAAAAAAATTTGGGTTTAATCATAATTTACCAATTGGCATTTTATTCACAAATAATCAAATCCTGTTTAACTTTCCTGATTCAAATACTCTTCAGAAAAACAAATTAGTTAAATCTGAGCTTGAAATATTTCTTAAAAAAACTGCTAGAAAATATCTTCAAGAAAAAACTAAGGCCCTAGCTGAAAAAATGCAAGTTAAATATAAAAAAATAACTCTGCGCAATCAAAAAACCCGCTGGGGTAGTTGCAGTAGTAATAACACTCTTAGTTTGAACTGGCGTTTAGTTCATTATCCACCAGAAATTATCGATTACGTTCTTGTGCATGAATTAGCACACCTAATCCACCACAATCATTCAAAAAAATTCTGGGAACTTGTCGCCCTTTATGACCCTAAATACAGACAGCATAAAAATTACTTAAAAAAATACGGCGTAACTTTAAATTAAGGTTAAATTATAATCCAATCTAAATGATTATTATTCACGGCGACAATACTATCCTATCCAGAACTAAGCTTGTTGAAATACTTGAAAATGCTAAAGAAAACAACACCTTAGTTGAGCGATTTAACGCCTCACAGCTTGATATCCCTACTCTAGAAAGCAAACTTCAAAAAACTGATTTATTTGGACATAGCAGGATGTTGATTATAGAAGAGCTTCATAGCCAAACTCGATCAAAAAAACTTAATACTATGATCAAAATGTTAGCTAGCTCTAGTATGAATTTATGTTTGTGGGAAAAACGACAACTTACTTCAAGCATGCTTAAAAAACTTAAAGCAGATCAAGTTTTTGAATTTAAATTAGCCAACTCACTATTCACCTGGCTTGATTCTTTATCTCCGCAAGAATCGACTAAAGTCAAACAAATTAAATTTTTTCAACAGGCTGTTCAGGAAAACGATGAATATATGTGCTTTATTATGTTGGCCAGGCAAGTAAGACTTCTCATACAAGCCACAAGCGGGGGACAAGTAAAAGGACCATTTTTTGTAATTAATAAAATCAACCAACAAGCAAAAAAATTTACTCTAAAAAGATTGCTATGGCTGCACGATCAGCTGCACAAATTGGATAAAGAAGTCAAGACTTCTGCTAATAAGATTAGCTTGTCTCAGGCTGTGGAACTTATTCTCTTAAAATTATAATTTTTTTCCTATTTACAGTATTTTTAAAAATATGATAAAGTATGATGAGTGAACAAACAACGCTTAAGTATTACTCTATCTCAATCCACGCTTTCTCAAATTGACCAACTGATTGACAAAAAAAAGGTTCGCAGTCGATCTCACGCTATTGAAACAATTTTACAAAAACAACTAAAGCCTGCGGTTAGTACGGCAGTCATTCTGGCAGGTGGTAGCAACAAAAAATCAAATCTCATCAAACCATTGATAAAACATCAAAATCAGCCCTTAATTTTTCACATAATTGATCACTTGTTGCGCTTTGATGTTACGAAAATCATTATCCTGACACACTCCAAAGGTCAAAAAATAAAAAAAAGCATTAGTAAAAAATACCCTAAGCTGGATGTTAGGTATATTTTTGAAAAACAAAGACTAGGTACTGGCGGGGCTTTAAAAAACGCTCAAAAGATACTCCAAGAAAATTTCTATTGCTTTCACGGTGACGTCTTTACAGACATTAATTTACAACAATTTGCCAGTTTTCACCAACACAACCAAGGAATTGCCACCATAGCTGTTAAGCCTAGAATGGCTCATCAATCTTTTGACAACATTTCTGTTCAAGGAAATCAAATTACTGCTTTCCAACCCAAAAACAAAGTTCAAAACCCCAGCTTAGTTAATAGTGGAATTTATCTTTTTGAACCTGAAATAATGGATTTTATTCCTGATAAAAAACCGACCATGCTGGAGAAGGATGTTTTTCCTCAGTTAACAAAGGCTGGTAAACTTTACGCTTTTGCATTCGAGGGTATTTGGTTTGATATAACTACAGAAAAACAGTATCAACAAGACTTTCAAAAAATTAATAGACTTAGCTAATAACATAAATTATTTATAATTAATTAAAAAGGAAAAAATATGCCAAAAAATTTAGACTTTTTTAAAGCTTATGACATTAGGGGTCTGTACCCCGATGAAATTAATGACGATATTGCTTATAAAGTAGGAAGAGGTTTTGCTACCATTTTACAAGAAGAAAACCCCAAACAACAACTTACAGTTGTTGTTTCAAGAGACATGAGACCATCCTCAGAACAACTACAGAAAAACTTAATTAAAGGTTTGACTGATTCTGGACTTGACGTGGTTGATATTGGTTTAAATACTACCCCAACTTTTTACTTTGGCGTTAGTTATTACCAACACGATGGAGGAATCCAAATCACTGCCTCTCACAACCCTAGTGAATACAATGGCTTTAAATTAGCAAGATCAAAGGCCAGACCATTAGGAGAAGGGACCGGCATGGAGGAGTTGCGAGAGATAGTCTCTACTGAAAATTTTATTAATACTCAAAACAAAGGAAAGGTTGAAAAATTCACCCAAACTTTAAAAGATCAGGTAAAAGAGGCTTTAAAACAAGCTAATATCAAAAAAATAAAGCCATTCAAGATAGTGGTTGATGCAGGCAACTCAGTTGGAGCCTTAGATATGAAAGCAATTTTTGAACACTTGCCCTGTGAGTTGATTCCGCTTTACTTTGAATTGGACGGAACCTTTCCTAACCACGATGCCGATCCTCTTAAGCCAGAAAATTTAATTGATCTACAACAAGAGGTTGAAAATCATAATGCAGATCTGGGAATTGCCTTAGACGGAGATGGTGACAGAATGTTTTTTATTGATGAAAAAGGAGATGAGGTACCCCAATCTATTTTACGCGGCATCATGGCCCAAATCGCCCTAAAAGAGAACCCTGGAGAAACAGTTTGTTATGACATCAGGCCTGGAAAAATTACTCAAGACATGATTGACGAAGTCGGTGGTGAAGCAGTCATTACTAAAGTTGGCCATTCTTTAATTAAGGCTAAAATGGAAGAAGTCAATGCTGTCTTTGGTGGAGAATCATCTGGACATTACTTTTATAAATTTAATTATGGAACCTTTGATATGCCTTTAGTGCTGCTAGTAAAATTTTTGCAGTACATTAGTGAGCAAAATAAACCTGTTTCTGAAATTATAAAGCCATATAAAAAATACTTTCATTCAGGAGAGATTAACTCGACGGTAGAGGACAAAGAGGCAGTTATGAAAAAACTAACTGAGATTTATAATGACGGAGAGATATCTCATCTTGATGGAGTGACCATTACTTTTGATGATTATTGGTTTAACGTAAGACCGTCAAATACTGAGCCCAAGCTCAGGCTTAACTTAGAGGCTGTGAGTCAAGAAATAATGGAAAAGAAAAGAGATGAAATATTAAAAATAATAAGAGGCTAAACATCGGTAGCTTGCTATCATTAGTTAAAATATAAATACTATGCACCCCTACTATCAAAAAAATTTTCAGTTTTGTCCTCGCTGCGGAGCAAGGTATAACTCAAGAAAAGAGCCTCTGATTTGTGATCAGTGCCAATTTATTTATTATCCAAACCCTGCTCCTACTACCGCTGTGATAGTAGAAGAAAAAGGTAAAATATTGTTGGCTAAAAGAAGCATTGAACCAAAAAAAGGCTGGTGGGATACTCCGGGTGGTTTTATTGAAATCAATGAAAGTGTCGAGGAGTGCACTATCAGAGAAATGAAAGAGGAAACTGGACTAAATGTAAAATTCCTAAAAATTATTGGCTCAGCGCCAGTTGAATATGAGGACAAGCCAACTCTCACTATTGGTGTACACGCTAAAATAATTTCAGGAACAATTAAGCCAGCCGATGATGTGGCTAGCCTGCACTGGATTGATCTTAATGAGATACCAGAAAAAATTGGGTTTAAATCCGTAAAAGTAATCATAGATATTTTTAAGAAAAATTATTAATTATTAAAAAAATAAAATGAACAACTCAAAAAAAACCCAATTAAGAATAATTGATTCTAAGGATAAAATATCAAAAATAGATAAAAAAAACGTACTCGGATCAATTGAGGCGTTGGCCGATCAAATTAGGCAAGCGTGGAACACCACTCAAAACTTAGATATTAGCCTAACCACCACTCCTACAAATATTACAGTAGCGGGCATGGGAGGCTCAGCACTAGGAGCTGATGTTGTAAAACATGCCTTCAAGGATCAACTTAAAATTCCTTTTAATATCATTAACGATTACACTCTACCTGCATATATCAATTCAAAATCTCTTGTGATTCTATCAAGCTATTCAGGAGATACAGAAGAAGTATTGAGTTGTGCAGATCAAGTAAAAGAAAATAATGCACAAGTTTTAGTCATCACTCAGGGAGGAAAACTGGCTGAGGTTGCTCAAGAAAATAATTATGGAAGTTATATTATTGAGACAGAGCACAATCCATCCAATCAGCCCAGAATGGCGATCGGTTATGCTGTGGCTGGGTTAATGGGGTTGCTAAACAAAATTAAATTAATAACCATCAAACAAGCAGAGATTGAAGAGATAATCAAAACTATTCTTTTTACCATGCAAAAGTGTGGTGTTGAGGAAGGAACTGAAGATAATCCTGCAAAAACCTTGAGCTATAATTTAATCGATCGCAAGCCTAACTTGGTGGCAGCAGAGTTTCTCACCGGAGCGGCTCATGTTGCTTCAAATCAATTTAATGAAAACGCAAAAACCTTTGCTAATTTTTATCAAATTCCGGAAATTAATCACCATCTCTTAGAAGGACTCAGGCTGCCAAAAAGTAACAAGCTTGACAATATCTTTTTGTTTTTTAACTCAAAACTGTATCATGAGAAAAATCAAAAAAGAATGCAGTTAACACAAGAAGCTATGGGTATGCAAAATATAGAAGCGTTAAAAATTGAGCTAGAAAGTGAAACAAAATTAACTCAAATTTTTGAGCTTATTACTTTAATGGCTTACACCAATTTTTACTTATCAATTCTACTTAAAATAAATCCCAGCGAAATTCCGATGGTTGACTGGTTTAAAAAACAGCTGACTCAATGAGTTAATCAAAGGCTTAATGGATACTTCTGGCACCGAGAGCTACGCCTCTCTTTTATCAAAATAAATTTTCAGCTATGATAAGAGTAGATTAATCGGCAATTATTCCATTAATCTTGATTTTGAAAGTAAATATGCCTGTTGTTAATCCTGCTCACCAATTTTTAAAATTCCCTAAAGCTGAAGTCGGGACTTATACTCTTGACTTAGATAGACTCACTACCAATCAAATACCTCTTCCTCCTACTTACTGTATCCCTGTTAGTACCCTTAAAAGCATTGCTAAACACAACCATTTAGAATTAAAGTTTAAAAAAATAAGAGATAACATCAACCTTCAAACTCAAGAGGAGTTAAATAAAGCCACTTTTGAAGTTCAAGAGCTTATCAAACAACAAGCATATCCTGGCTCTATTTCGAAAAAAATTCTTGAATTATATTCACAAAAACTAGACAAAGATTTTATTCGACTTACCGCCAGCCCAGTAGACAGTAAAAAACTCGACTATAAACGCGAAGACAACATCAAAGGTGAGGCTAACATGATGGAGTCTATTTTATTACTTTGGGCACGTAACATAGATCCAACTGACATCAAGGAGAACAACTTATTTCCTATAGCAATAGTTGTGCAATCCCAAACCCAGCCTGATAGTTCAGGGATAGCTTATAGCTTAAACATTAATAACGGGGATAAATCAAAAATTTCAATTTTTTCGGTTTTTGGAGTTTATCAGACACCTGAGTCTGAGCAGGATCAGGACACCTTTTTGGTTGATCAAAGAAATTGGCAAGTTAGTACCCAGCTAAAATCCAATCAAACAAAAATATTTGTTCGAGAAGCTGATAAATTAGTAAAAAAAAAGGCTCCAGAAATTGAGGATCAAATCAGCCTATCATCCAAACACGTCAAGCAGTTAGCGCATTTAGTGAGAAAGATTAAATTAAGACGTACTGATCAAATTAAAATTCACTGGGAATTAGTTAATGATCAACTCGTCATTACAAAGATTAAACCCTATTTTCACTCTTATGAAAATAAAGTGGATAAAGAAAAGTTTCAAGCCATCATAATCGGTCAGAGTATAACTAGTGGCTTTATTAGTGGTCGTTGCTCTTTAATTAAAAACGATCAAGATCTTAAACAAATTAATCCTGGAACCATTGCTGTTGTTAAAAAGCTTGAAAATCAACACTATCCCTTAATTCAAACCTGTTCTGGGATTATCTGTGAGAATCAAATAACCAATATACGATTACTTAATCAGATTAGACACTATCATTTACCCACCATTGTTAACGCCAAACATGCTTTCCAAAACCTGAAAGACGGCCAGTCCATAATTTTTGATGCAGGGACAGGCAGAGTCTATCAGATTAAATCAGAGCAAGCAGTAGACCGTAAATTAACCAAAACAAGCAAAACCAAGCTTTATCTTTCAGTTAATAATTTTGATGAGGTTGATGAAAAACTAATATCCTTAACAAATGGAGTAGGGTTATTGAGAAGTGAGCATTTATTTATCAAAACAGGCCTGCATCCTAATAAAATTTTAAAAACTCAAAATTCAAAATTGAAGCAAAGAGCCACTAAGGAAATTGTAGGCTTTTACCATCGCTTTATCAATTTAAAAAAACAAGAACCCCAAATTATTTACAGAAGCCTCAACCTTGATTCGAATCAACTTGCTAAGCTTGATGGGGGAGAACTACATGAAACCAAAGAAATAAACCCATTCTTGGGATTTCGCGGGGCCCTAAGATACCTTAATCAGCCTGATTGGTTTAAATATGAGCTCTCGCTTATTACAAAAGTTAACAGTAAAATTGACAAACCCATCAGCTTGATGCTTCCTTTTGTCAGAAATAGTTTTGAGTTAAAGCAACTTTATTTGTTAATTGAAGAATCTCTAGACTCTCCTATTTACCAACCTCCAATTTGGCTGCAATTAACAACACCTGAAAATCTATTTAATATTGAAGAATATCTTAATGTGCCCTTAACCGGAGTATCAGTAAATCTTAAAAACATACATGCTTTATTATATGGAGTTGATCCTGGTTTTAGTGATGTTTACAATCAATATAGTCTTAATTATCAACTGCTAATCCCGTCACTTAAAAACCTAGTTGAAAAAATTACAAAACACAACGAAGCTATTAAAATAAATTTTATATTACCGTACTTTTCTCAAGAACTGCTAGAATTAGCTGTTGGGTTAGGAATTGAGGGAGTTGTGGTTCGTCCTGAATTAGCATTAAAAACAAAACAATTTATTATTGATCAAGAGCAGGTCTCAACGTCTTGAAAGAGTCAACATAGATATGTCAAATATTAGAGCAATAAAAGCCAGAGAAGTATTAGACAGTCAAGGATTGCCAACTTTACAAATCTTTTTGTGGATTGATGATGGTCGATCAGTAGTTGTCTATGTACCCAATGAATGGAACTATGAAAATCCCAAAGCTTTTGTTAATAGAGACAATGATGAACAAGAATTTGCCGGCAAAGGGGTAAAAAACGCTGTAAACAACATTAATTTAGTAATTGCTCCTCAATTACTGGGAAAGTCATGCTTGCAACAAGGGGAATTTGATAAAAGCCTCCTGACTATGGATGGAACCAATAACAAGTCTAAACTGGGCACCAATGTATTGCTCGGCCTATCTATGGCGGTTCTAAAAGCAGGTGCATTAAGTACTAACCTTCCTCTTTACAGTTATGTTCAACAAAAATATCAACTTACAGATTTTTTAACTACGCCCAGCTGCATTTACCCTCTTATTAATGGCGGAGATTTTGGCAACGATAATTTAGATTTTCAAGAATTTGAATTAATTCCCGCTAGCCATATAGATTTTCAAAAATCAATAACCATGGCTTCAACATTAAAAGAAAAAATTAAAGAAGTTATAGAATCCAAGGGTGGCTCTGTTTGTACAGGACCTTTGGGCGGCTACTTACCTAGAATGAATAGCAACTCAGAGGTTTATGAACTACTGCTAGAGGCAATCAAGGCCACTCATTATACTTTTGCTCAAGATGTTTTCTTTGGACTTGACGCTGCTGCAGACGATATTGTGATTGATGATCATTACAAACTAAGAGATAAGCCCGATCGATATAACAGCTCTGATTTACTTAAATTTTATTTAAACCTAAGAGAAAGATATAAGACTATATACTTAGAGGACCCTTTCTTTTCAGAAGATCAAAAATCTTGGCAAAAAATTACTGACCAATTAGGAGATACCACAAAAATAGTTGGTGATGAGTTTATCAGGGGTGACAGAGAAAAACTTCAAAAAGCAATTAAAGATAAAATCTGCAACACTCTAAGTATAAAACTTTTAGACTTTGGCACAGTTAGTGAGACTATTCAGGCGGCAAAAGTAGCTAAACAAGCTCAATGGTCAACTGTAGTTGCAGATCACTCGGGTGAAACCAATGAGACGCTGATTGTAGATTTAGCTGTAGGAATTGGGGCTGATTATGTTAAATTTGGTCCCCCAAATAGAGGGGAGAGAATTGCTAAATATAATCGAATGATAGAGATCAACGAAGAAATTGATGTTCCAGAACAAGCTCCTCAGCAAAATAGCTAAGTTTACTAAAAAAATAACTCATAAATAAATCTCTTCCAAATAAAACACAAACTGCATCTATACAAGTTTGTTATATTTTTTTATAGTTATATCTACTTGCTTATTCGCTATCCATTCGGTTATTCTTAAATTAGTTCGGGTTTTTATATAATTTTGTTCTACTAAACCCGAAAAGAAATTTAATTATATTTATAAATTACAAAAATCTAATTATGGCAGTAACTCTCTATAAAAGACAAAGACAAATACTTGACTATATCGCGCAATATATCCAAAAAAATGGCTACGCACCAACTTTACGAGAAATTGCAGATGCAATAAGCGTTTCTTCTCTGGCAACAGTTCATGAACACCTAGAAGCCCTTGATCGTAAAAATGTGATTAAAAAACACAACGGTAAGGTTAGAGGTATAGAATTAGTTGACAAAACTTTTCTTGATAATTCTGAAAGTGTTGATTTACCCCTCATGGGCTTCATCGCTGCCGGATCTCCAATTGAACCCTATCCAGATGAAGATGCCACCTTCAGGGTTTCTCCTGAATTAATTACAGGTAAACGCCGAGCCTATGTACTTGAGGTTAAAGGACAATCCATGATCGAAGATCATATCCAAGACGGCGACTATGTTGTTGTTGAAGAAACACAAGAAGTTAACAATGGCGAAATTGTAGTCGCTTTGCTTGATAATGGTCTCGCTACTTTAAAAAAGTATTACAAAGAAATGACCAGGGTTAGGCTTGAGCCTGCTAATGCTAATATGAGTCCAATTTATGCCACTAATGTGCAAATTCAAGGAAAAGTAGTGGGCTTAATTAGAAAATTTAAATATTAAAAAAACAACCTTGTTTGAATCTTTTCTTGTTTATTTATTGCTGGCGGTACTATTTTCAAAAAAATCATATTATTTAAATCTATTAATTTAGCACCGCCTCATTAATTTTCACTTACCCCCAAATTCTTTTTCCTTATAGTTTGTTTCGTAATTAATATAGCAACGCAGTACATACAAGTAGTCTGATAGTCTATTTAAAATTTTTAATATAATTGGTCTAATAGGCTGTTTGTTGCTTAAACCTACCAAACTCCTTTCAGCTCTCCTACACACAGTTCTAGCTACATCTATCCAAGCAGCAGCTGGATCTCCTCCAGGAAGTAAAAATTTAGTATGCCAGTCTTTTTTTAACTTTTTCTGCAATCGAACACAATGTTCCTCAACTAAAATTAATAGTTTTTCTTCTACTTTCTTTTTTTTGGCTAAAGCAACTTCTGCACCTAAAACAAATAATTGATCTTGAATATATAATAAAAATTCTTGCTCATTTTTGAATTTTTCATCCAAGTGAGACACAACTATTCCTATCCAAGAATTTAGCTCATCTAAATCCCCAATAGCAGAAAAGTAAGGATCAGCTTTAGACATTCTAATACCATTAGCTAGTCCTGTCTTACCTTTGTCGCCTGTTTTGGTAGAAACATTAACCATAAATTAATTGTAGCAATGAATTTTCATTACTACAATCTATTGTGGTTTTTGCTACTTCCAAAATATAGTTTATCCGTATTAAAATAAGAACCCGTGATAATACACGGACCAAAACAATCTTCCAAATCAAACTCAAAATACATTTTTGTCTCAGGGGGAGTTCTATCTGGCTTAGGTAAGGGTATAACTGCTGCTTCGCTAGGCGTTCTTCTAAAGGAACAGGGCTACTCTGTTACAAATATTAAGTGTGAAAATTATTTGAATTTAGATTCAGGCAACATCAACCCGATTGAGCATGGTGATGTCTTTTTATGTGAAGACGGATTAGAAGCCGATCTTGATCTAGGATCATATGAAAGATTCTTAAACCAAGAGGTAGGTTACAAAAATTTCACCACTATGGGTCAAATTTATTCTTCAGTCATTGAAAAAGCAAAAGATTTAAAATTTAATGGAGCAACAGTAGACACCATTCCCTATGTACCTTTGGAAGTTATCGGTCGCATTAAAAAAGCTGCCCAAGGCTATGACATTATTTTAATAGAGCTTGGTGGCACAGTAGGTGAATACCAAAATGTTATCTATTACGAAACCAACCGTATCATGAAGCTAGAAAATCCTAAAGATGTCGCTCATATTCACGTAACTTATTTTCCTGCCCCTCCTCATCTCAATGAACTTAAATCAAAACCAACTCAATTATCTGTAGGAAAACTGAACTCAATGGGAATCCAACCAGACTTTATTATAGGTAGAGCTCGAGAAATGATTGATGACAAACGTAAAGAAAAAGTGGCTTATTATTGCAACATCAAGCAAGAAAATGTTATTTCAAATCCTGATGTTGAAAGCATTTATCAAATTCCAATAATTTTTCACAACCAAAATTTTGATCAAAAAATTCTAAAAAGTTTAAACCTGCCTCACAAAAAAACTTCTCTTAAAAATTGGAGAGATATGGTTGAAAATATCTTTTCTGAAAAAAAGGAAACTGTAAATATAGCTATTATTGCCAAATACATTTCCACTGGAGATTATGAGTTGAAAGATTCTTATACTAGTTTAATTGAGTCTCTGAATCACGCTAGTTGGCATAATAAATACAATCTTAATATTGACTTTATTAGAGCAGAAGATCTGGAAAAAAATAAAAAAACTGCTCAAAAACAACTTGATCAAGCTGACGGAATCATTGTTCCTATTGGCTGGGGGGAGAGAGGAGTAGAGGGAAAAATTGAAGCCATTAAATATGCTAGAGAGAGCAAAGTGCCTTACCTAGGTCTTTGCTATGGATTGCAGCTGGCAGCTATAGAATTTGCCCGTAATGTAGTTGAGCTGAAAGACGCTCACACCACAGAAGTAAATTCTAATGCAAAGCATCCCATTATTCATAAAATACCTTTTGAAAAGAAATATCAGCGCATCAAAGGTGAGGGCGCTAGCATGAGATTAGGGGCTTACGACTGCGTATTAAAGCCCAAAACATTGGCTCATTCAATCTATAAAAAACACCACGCTTTTAAAGATAAAAATAAGAACTTGATTGATGAAAGGCATCGCCATCGATTTGAGTTTAACAACGATTACCGCCAACAACTTGAAAAGAAAGGCCTTGTCATTTCAGGCACAAGTCCTGATGATTTTTTTGTTGAGATGATCGAAATTCCTCAAAATAAACATCCTTTTTTCTTAGCAACTCAAGCCCATCCTGAATATAAATCCAGGCCACTTAGCCCCCATCCAATTTTTATTGAATATCTTAAAGCAGCAGTAAAAAATTCTAAAAGATAACCTGCTATACTTAAGTCTGCTATCCTATCTTGCATTATTAAGTGTTTCTGAGTAGAATATCATTCTGCCATAATTTAGAATACTTGAGGAAAATATGTCATTAAAATTTAAACACCAAAATACTATAGCCAGTATTGGCGATACAATTCGTGTTCATCAAGAAATTACAGAGGGCGAATCTAAAAGAACTCAAATTTTTGAAGGAATTTTGATAGCTGTTAAAAACAGAGGAAGAAATAAAACATTTACTGTTAGAAAAATCGGAGCTAATAATATTGGAGTCGAAAAAATTTTTCCAGTTTATTTACCTTCAATTAAAAAAATAGAGGTTAAAAGACACGGGAAAGCAAGGCGTAGCAAACTATATTATCTAAGAGAAAAACAAGGGAAGGCAGCTTCAAGAGTCAAAGAAAAAAAAGAATATGATGAAAAGAAAGCTGACTCAAAAAAAGCTAAATAATCTAGGAAAAAGGGGAGAAGAGCAAGCTGTTTCATTTCTTTTAAAACATAATTATCAAATTCTAAAAACAAACTATAGATTTAAAAGACTGGAGATTGATATTGTCGCGCTTGACAAGGATAATAATGAACTAGTTTTTGTCGAGGTAAAAGCAAGATCTAATAGTAATTTTGGCAATCCATCTATAGCTGTAAATCAGAAAAAACTTTTAAATTTACAAAAAGCCGCGCAACAATTTTTACTCAAGAAAAAGTTGGAGAAAAAATTTAGGTTTGATATCATAAGCATATTACAGAATAAAATAGAGCATTTTAAAAACATAACAATTGATTTTTAAATTGTTAGCTAGGCCCCATCGTCTAGCGGTCTAGGACACCAGGTTTTCATCCTGGCAACCGGGGTTCGAGTCCCCGTGGGGTCACAAATATAAAAATCCAGCTATAAGCTGGATTTTTTGTATTTACGATCCTCATGGATTGGATAAGTAGCCTTGTTCCAACGGAGAGTGCGAACGAAGCAAAGCACCTCCTAGTGCATACAACTGAACGAAGTGAAGGAGTTGTAGAGTCCCCGTGGGGTCAACAAGACGCAACAGTAGACGAATCAGGGCAGAAATACCGTATTATCTAATTCTTTTTAGTCTAAGTCGCCGCCTATTTCCAACATAAAGTGGCATGTTAAGTTCTGAAAACATATCTTCAGTCATTCTAAATACTGGAGAATCGTCTAGCGGATGGGGTGAAAAGGATACGCCATATTCTTTAGCCATAGCAAGCAAATACCTCTTATTAACTGAATAACTCAAGCTTAAGTTTTTAGAATCTTTAGTCCTAAATGTAATGTAGTATTTAGATGGGTTAACAATACCCTCAAATAAAATACGGCCTGCTAATAATGATAAGATATCTTGCGAAGAAAAAAGTGTTCGATTTGGATGTGAGTGTAAAACCCCTAACAAATATTGAAAATGTTTCTCTTGGTAATCTTTAAAAGACACATGATTTGGTCCTCCCATAGATTTTCTAGTTGGAATAAAAACTGCATTACCCTCAGAATTTGTCACTACTGTCAATCCTTGCTCCCTAATAGGATTGTGCTGAAATACATCCCTAATTCTTTCAAGTATATGAGTTGTCCCTTGCTCAACTTGCTCAGTTCTAAACAAATCTTCAAAAATATCTCTCCATGTTTTATTTAATAGAATAAAGTCTGGATATTCGCAAGTGAGAAGAAACCTACCCCTTAGCTTCCAGCAGTGATCGCTTCATGTCGTCTATAGTCCAACACTTAGGTCTTTCAGCTTCTTTTGTAGTATTTCTTTCGATCATTTTATCTCTCTAACTATGAGAACCTCCAGAAAATCTCTGTTGTTAATTTCACCATATAGCTAAGCTAGTCCCAATGAAAAAGCTATGTTATATAACCCTATTTCTATGATTGTTTCTATAGAATCTCTTTCTTCCATTTGACCCTCTCCAAACTGATAAACATCAATAATAAAATCCTCTTCAGTTGCCTCATACGCATCTAATATTTCTTCATAGGTACATTCAAGATCAATTTCTAGTAGAACCCTTCTTACAAACTCTGTAGTAACTTCCTTTGGTAGCTGAGCTTCTTCGGTATCACTAAATTGATGAGTCTCATTATTTTGTGTATATTTTTGTTTTGGCTCTCTTTCTATCATTATGCTTTTGATTAACTAATAGAGTATATAAGATTTTATCATGAACCTAGATAAATTTGCCTAGTTCCAGCTAAGCTCAAGCTTTTGAACGCTAATGCGCAAAAAACCTTCTTCATTATTTTAATCTTCTACCTGCTACAATAATCTCACATGCAACTCTCGTCTGATAAAAAACAGGCACTAAATCAACTAGTTAAGTGGTTTCGCTCTAACTATAAGCGTGGTAATTACATTACTTTAGGTGGATATGCAGGAACAGGTAAAACCACTCTAATTGCAATTCTGCGTCGAATTATTTTTCTAAAAAACAAAAAAATTAATATCGCTTTTGCATCTTATACTGGAAAAGCCTCTCAAGTCTTAAGAAATTATTTAAAACAAAGTAACACTTTTTATAAACAAGATTTTGTAGGAACAATTCATTCACTGATTTACTCTCCCATAGTCTCCACAGGCGGTCGAATCACTGGGTGGAAAAAGAAAGATAAGATCGACTACGATTTGATAATTATCGATGAAGCATCAATGGTAAGTAGCGATATTTGGCAGGATCTAAGATCTTATCAAATACCTATTATTGCTGTAGGAGATCATGGTCAACTTCCTCCCATTAATGACAGCTTCCATTTAATGGACAATCCCCACCTAAAGCTTGAGACAATTCATAGGCAAGCTAAAAAAAACCCAATCATTAAAGTTTCAATTATCGCTCGTAAAAAGGGTATAATTCCTCCAAAAAATTATGGTCGTCAAGTAATAAAAATTAATCAGAGTAATGTTCAGGCTCAAGAACTAGCAGAAGAACTACTCAATAACTATGACCCCGAAACTATGGTCCTAACCGGCTATAACTTTAGCAGGAAGCAACTCAATCAGTCTATCCGCAACAGTCTAGGATTTTTTGAAGATAAGCCCGAAGCTAACGATCGTGTTATTTGTTTGCGCAATAATCATAGCAAGGGAATTTATAACGGCATGTTAGGCACGATTTTGTCAATTAATCAAGAAGATACAGACTGGTATTATGCTGAGATTAAAATGGATAATGTAGAGAATCCCTATCAGGGATTAATTTCCATTGAGCAGTTTCAGGCATCTAAAACTTTAAGCTACACTCAGTTGCGAAAAAAAGGGTTAAAAGGTGACTTGTTTGATTTTGGTTATGCTTTGACTGTGCATAAAGCTCAGGGTAGTCAAGCAAAAAAGGTTATTTTATTTGAACAAAGATTTAAGCAAATGGACGATGAAATGTGGAAGCGCTGGCTTTATACGGCTGTAACTAGGGCAGAGGAGGAATTGTATATTTTTGGAGAAGGTTAATTTAGGGTATTTCCAGATTGTAGTTCTGTCGCTCAAACTTGCTTGACTTCTCATCCCGCCTTTAAAATTAAAGGTTGTCA
>CAYVBW010000014.1:0-15976 GCA_964449995.1 uncultured Pseudomonadales bacterium
AAATGATTGGAAGACTAAAGGGTTAAAAAATTCGCAAATTAGTATTAGTAATAGAAATGAGCTCATTTCTGAGGGGTTACACCCCTCAGCATTTTGTCTTGCTTTGCAAGATCAAAGCCTGCTCCCCTGTCGCTTTAAGGGGTATTAGACCCTTAAAGCTCCACTAAGGGAATCCCCCTTTGAAGCCTAATTAAGTAATAAAGTTTCTTGCTTATATACTATTATATAAATTTAAAGTTTATTCTAATCTTTTGTCTATTTTCTGTGTTGCCTCCTCCTCAAGTGCTAAGTGTAACACTATTGTTGTTGGCGCCTTGAAAATAGAGCAAAATATTAAGAAAATCAATGCAACTTTATTACTTAATTAGGCTAGAACCCCCATTCTGATTTGTTCCTCCCGTCCTCCCGCTAAGCGGGACGGGAGAACAAGCTGGCGGGGTATTTAATCAGAATAAAACTTAGATTTGAATAATTTTAAAAAAATTGTGCTCTAAAGCCAGCCTGACGTTAAGATTTTTGTTCAAATCTTGATAGGCAGAAAGTAAGTGATGAGTAATTTTAGATGCCTTGTTTGTATTGATCTCGACTTGATTTCCCTGGTTCAACTTTTGATGAAAATAAATTATTAAGGCTGAGAGTAATGCTATTGCCTCTTCTCTTTGCTGGAATTGTTCTGCCAACAATATGGCTTGTTCATAATTAAAATCATTGTTTGAAATTTGCTGAGCAACTTCTTCTATAACTTTTGCGCTTAACTCTTTTTGAGCCTTTTCAAGTTTTTCCGGTGAAGAAAGGTTAATTTTTTTGCACCTAGAATGAATAGTTGGTAGTAATCTTTCTGGTTGAGCACTGGTTAAAATAATCTGTATATTTTCAGGGGGCTCTTCTAAAATTTTTAGTAAGGCATTTTGGGCTGGTTGGGAACTTTGCTGCGCAGATAAAATCACAAAAATTTGTTTTTTCTGACCATAAGATCCATAGCTGCTTTGAGAAATTAGCTCTCTTACTGCCTTGATTTTTACACCGGTCTCATCAGCATTTATCCAAAGCAAATTTATATAGGGTGGTTTTGAATTAACCAAGCCCCTTTTTTTTAGAAAAGATAAAGCTTGCTGTTGTTGGTTTTGGCTAGGATGAAAAACTAATAGCAATGAGCTATTATCCATAGATAAAGCCTGATTTTGACCTTTAGAGCCACTATTTACAGGTTTATTGCTAGCACTCATAGTTTATTTTGTTTGATCTAGTGTAGTTTTTATTTTTTTAGCTTAACTCTTTTATTCTGGCCTCGATTATGTCATTATAATATATTAGAGTACTAGATTTTTGAGAAAAATATTTATGCCTGCCCCAAATTTATCTGGACCAAACACTATTGATCTTAAGAGTACTGATCCTCAAAAGGATGTTGAAAATCAGGCAGGAGCTATTAGCCAAGATTTAGTTCAAGAAGCTGGCCAGCATACACCAGCAGGACAGGAAATCCCCCAAGAATCCCTGCAAGCTAATCAATCTAATTCACCTGGGGATACAGCTTCCCTTGGTGGAAATTTTCCAGAAATTCTTAAAGTATTGGTAGCAAACAATGTCTTAACCATTGAGCAAGCTCAGCAAGTTAATGGAGTTCATTTGTCCTCTAACAAGACTATTGAACAAATTCTTCAGGAAAGTGAGTTGGTTTCGGAGCTGGCGTTAACTAAGGCTAAGGCAGAACTCAACAAAGTGCCTTTTGTTGTGGTTAATGAGACCGGGGTTGCTCCAGAGGCCTTGAATAAAATTAACGAAAGTGTGGCCAAACGTTACATAGCGCTACCCTTTGCCCTAGACCAGGAATCAGGCGTGATCAAGGTGGCTATGGCCGATCCTTTAGATGTCACTGCTATTAGTTTTATAGAGCAAAAAACTGGTCTTAAGGTTGAGGCTTATTATGCTACTGTTTCTGAAATTAAGCGTTTAATTAGCGAGAGATATGCTCAAGACCTTTCTAGTGATGTTTCTGCTGCCATAGAAGAGACAAGCTCTGTAAAAACTTCAGGAGAACTTGATTTAGCCCAAACTCAAAGAGGTGGTTTTATTAAAGCAGCCCCTATTAATAAAATTGTTAACACCACTATAGATTATGCTTTGCAATCAAGGGCTTCTGATATCCATATTGAGCCTATGGCAGCCAAAACTAGAGTTAGGTATCGCATTGATGGCATTTTGCAGGAAAAGTTAATTTTACCAAAATCAGTTCATGATGCTGTTGTTTCTAGAGTTAAAATTTTATCTGATTTAAAAATTGATGAAAAAAGAGTTCCTCAAGATGGAAGGTTTGATTATAGCTCTTCTGGCAAAGAGGTAGATTTGCGTGTTTCAACCATGCCCAGTACTCATGGTGAGAAGGTGGTGATGCGTTTGTTAATGAAAAGCCAGGCTGTTCCAGGTTTGGAAGAGTTAGGTTTGCGGGGGTTGGCTTTACAGACTGTTAATAAACTAATTCGCATCCCTCATGGCATCTTTCTTGTGACAGGGCCCACTGGTTCTGGAAAAACCACTACTTTATATTCGATTTTAGGGATTATTAATACTCCCAAGGTTAACATCATGACCTTGGAAGATCCAGTTGAATATCAAATGCCGGGTATAACTCAGGTTCAAGTTAGGCCTCAGGCTGGTTTGACCTTTGCTAATGGTTTGCGGTCATTTTTGCGTCAAGATCCAGACATAATTATGGTGGGAGAGATTCGTGATACTGAAACTGCTGAGCTGGCAGTACAAGCTTCTTTAACTGGTCATTTAGTTTTCTCCACTTTACACACTAACTCTGCTGCTGGGTCACTGCCTAGATTATCTGATATGAAGGTTGAGCCTTTTTTGCTATCTTCTTCTATGATTTTGAGTATGGCTCAGCGTGTAGTGAGAGTAATCAATCCCGATTATAAAGAAGCCTATAAACCTGATGCAGCAATAATAGCAGATATTAAAAAGGTTTTGGGAAAATATTTTGATGATTGGTGTCAGCAACATAATCAAAATCCTGATGAAATAAAACTTTATAGGGCCAAAAAGGATCGACCTCAAACAGAGCCAGAATATAAAGGCAGGACTGGTATTTTTGAAGTGCTCAATATTACTGACGAAATCAAGTCTTTAATCAACAAAAGAGCATCAGCTGCCCAAATTAATGAGGTGGGAATGAAGGGTGGCATGATGTTAATGAAGCAAGATGGTTATTTAAAAGCTTTGGAAGGAACAACAACTATAGAAGAAGTCTTGCGAGTAGCAGAAGTTAAGTAAGCGCTATTTGGACGCTTGGTATGGGGAATATGAAGAAAGTGGGCCGATAAAGCATTTAGTTTTTAAATATTAAATACACGATATATACTAAATATCAAACAACAACTTCTTAAACTGCCTATGAACATTTTTGACCTTTTAGACCAACTCATTCAACTTAAGGGTTCGGATTTACATATAGTTGAGGGTTCAGCACCCTATTTTCGTGTTGATGGAGAGTTAGTTCCTGTTGAAAATGGACCGGTGCTAACGGTCGACTCCACCCGGACTTTAATCGAGCCTTTACTCAATGAAGAGCAAAAAGAGTATGTGGAGGTTAACAAAGAACTTGATTTAGGCTATCAGTATCAAGAAAAGGGTCGTTTTAGGATTAACGTTTATCATACCCGGGGGATGTTGGCAGCAGCACTGCGTTTGGTGCCGGCAGAGATTTTAACTGTTGAAGAGCTCAATTTGCCTCAAGAAGTCCATCGTTTTGCCCAACACAAACAGGGTTTTATTTTAGTAACAGGCCCTACTGGTGAAGGAAAATCTACTACTCTGGCCTCAGTCATTAGCGAGATTAATAAAACTCGGGCTGAGCATATTTTAACGATTGAAGATCCTATTGAGTATGTCCACAAGCCAATTAAAAGCATTGTTTCTCAAAGAGAAATGAATCAGGATACCAAGGATTGGTCTGTTGCCCTGAGATCTGCTCTGCGTGCAGATCCAGATGTTGTTATGGTTGGAGAGATGAGAGATTATGAAACAATCGCTGCTGCCATTACAGTAGCAGAAACAGGCCATTTAGTTTTTGCCACCCTGCATACGGGTTCAGCTTCTCAAACTATGGATAGAATTATTGATGTTTTTCCAGCTGAACAGCAGGGTCAAATTCGACAACAATTAGCTTCAACCATTATTGCAGTAGCTTCTCAACGACTATTGCCTAGATTATCCGGCGGACGTATTCCTGCAGTAGAGTTAATGTTTGCTAATGATGCTGTACGCAACCTAATTCGTGAAGGAAAAACCTATCAAATCGACAATGTCATGCAAACTTCAGGATCACAGGGCATGATACTGATGGAAAATTCTCTAGCCCGACTTGTTCAGCAGGGGCAAATTAGCAAAGAAATAGCCGTGAGACAGGCTTTTAGGCCAAATGAAATGGCAAGATTAATTGGAAATTATTAAAGAGCCGCAATGCCAATTTATAAATATTCAGCTAAAAATGAATACGGGGAGTCTGTTAAGGGTAAGGTGGAAGCAAGAAATAAAAGCCATGCTGCCTCAGCACTTATTGGTCGTAATTTGTTAGTGATTGATATTGCCCCTATTACAGAAACCTCACTTAGCTATTTACAGGGAAAATTAGTTGGAGTTAAGGCTGATGATTTGGTTAATTTCACTCGTCAGCTGGCAACTATGAGCGGAGCTGGCTTGCCCTTATCCACTTCATTATCAATTTTGCAAGACCAAAGTAGTCCAGCTATGTCTGCTGTGATTGCAAAAGTACTGCAAGATGTTGAGGGCGGCAGTACTTTTGCCAAAGCCTTAAAAGAACACCCAGATGTTTTTTCTAGAGTTTATATACAGTTAGTAAGAGCTGGAGAAATAGGAGGTATTTTAGAAAATGTTTTAGAGCGTTTGGCTGACACGCTGGAAAAGCAAAAAGATTTTTCAGCCAAAACCAAGGGTGCCATGATTTACCCAGTAATTGTCTTGATTGCTATGGTTGTAGTGGCTTTTATTATGATGGTTTTTGTCATGCCTCAGTTAACAGAAATGTATCGTGACTTTGGAGCTGAGTTACCCTTAACCACTAGGGCTTTGATTGCTATTTCAGACTTTATGGTTAAATTTTGGTGGGTCTTTATTGGTGGCGCAGTTGCTCTGTTTCTGGGTTTGCGAACTTGGTCCAAAACAGAACCTGGTGAAAAGTTTTTAGATGAAGTTTTGTTCAAGATTCCAATCATTGGTTCTTTACGGACCAAATTAGTTTTAACTGAATTTGCAAGAACATTGTCTCTTTTAATTCATGCAGGTGTTTCTTTGCTGGAGGCTATGGACATTGTGGGTTCAGCAATGAATAGTTATGCCTTTAGGCAGGCTATGTTGGATGCTAAGGATGAGGTAGAAAAGGGTGTGCCAATGTCAACAGCTTTAGGAGTATATGAAATTTTTCCTGCGATTTTGCCTCAGATGTTGTCTGTAGGTGAGGAAACAGGAAAGATGGATGAGATTTTATTAAAACTTTCTGAATATTATGAAAAAGAAAGTGAGTATGCAGTCAAAAATTTAACTGCTGTTATGGAGCCAGTGATTATGATTATTTTAGGTGTGGGAGTGGGCTTTATGGTGGTGTCGATTATGATGCCAATTTACAGTCTAACTACTCAATTTTAATGAGTTATTAAAAAAGAAAATTATTCTTTAGATGCTTTGATATAGATTGAGGATTTTTGAGATGATTTTACGGCTCTACTTGAGCAATTGATACTTGCCAACCCTTATTAAAGTATTATAAATTGAATTATAGTTAACTTTTACTGATTAAAAATTATTATTTTTTATAAAGCATTATGAAAAAACTTAAAACCCAGCTCGGTTTTACTATGATCGAGTTACTTATTGTAATAACTATTCTTGGTATTTTGGCCGTAGCTGTGTTGTCTGCCATTAATCCGATTGAGCAGATCAACAGAGGCAGGGACACTGGTTCTCAGTCTGACGCAGAACAGCTGTTGAGCGCTATTGATAGATATAATGCTTTTCAGGGATATTATCCTTGGCAGTTAAATGCAGATGAGCTAGACACAAGTATTATGGTTGACGAAGAAGGAGAGAGAATTGCAGCTTCAGGAAACTTTGATGTTGGCTTACCAGTTATGGTTTCAAGCGATGAAGTTGCTGCTTTTTGGGATGATGGAGAAGGAGATGCAGGTGATTGTCATATTTTAACAAGATTATCTACTGGAGATGAAGATAACCACCCAATTTATTGTAGAGGAGCGCAAGAGATAAAAGATAGTTTTGTTAATAGATTACTAGATGAAGGTACTAGAGAATTATATGTTTATAATGCTGGTACTTCCGGTGGAAGCACTTATGTCTGTTTTATTCCTAGGTCAGGAGCTTTTGAGACTGCAGCTTCAGATCGATGTGGAGCAGGTTTGCCAGATGATATTGGAGCAGCAGCAGTGACTTTTTTGTGTGGTCCTGATGGTGAAGGAGAAGGCGTTCCAATGTCTTGCCTTCCATAATAGTTTTGCTAAGTTAAGTTAAAACTAACTGCTCCGGGCTGAAAGCCCGGAGCTTTTTTATTACCTAAGAACCTGGTAAACTAAATATTTAGTGTTAGGTTTAATCTGGACAATTTAACCAGTAAGATTCGTAAGCCAAACACTAATCCAAGCATTGTTTTAACTATGCCAATTCCTGCCCTATCAATATTTTATCTCTGCCCTACCCTTCTCTATTTAGTGTTATTTGTGTTTGGTTTAATTTTTGGCAGTTTTTTTTATGTTGTTGTTCAGCGTTGCGGTCAGGAAAAAAAGAGCTGGCTTAGGGGTCGTTCTTGCTGCGATGAATGTGGTAACCTTATTGCCTGGTTTGATAATCTACCCTTATTTTCTTTTATTGCCCTGCAGGGTAAATGCAGGCATTGCCAGAGAAGAATTAGCTGGCGATATCCGCTAGCAGAGCTTTTAACTGGCTTGATATTTGTTTTTTCAGGATACACGGCTTTTAATAGCGTTTTTTTTCAAAATTGGCCAGCAGTGATGGCATTTTTCTTTTCACTAGTCAGCGTTTCAGTTTTATGGTTAATCTTGCTCTTTGATTTTGAACAAGGCATTATCCCTGATGAATTGGTTGGTTTAACCTTAGCATTGGCTTTACTCAGGCAAATCATTTTGATAGCAGGCTCTTCGTTTAATTTAAATAAATTTGTCTTAGAATTAATCTTGTCTTTAGTTTTTTTGCTATTTTTTGTTGGTTTAAGGCAAATTCCTTATTTGTTGTTTAAAAAACATGGTATTGGTCCAGGAGATATAAAGTTGATTGCTCCCCTATCGTTGTTACTAGGTTGGCCCCAAATGTTGGTTGGTGTTTTTTGTGCCTTTATTCTTGGCGGAATTTGGGGCATAATTTTGTTAACGCTCAAACAGAAAAAGTTAGGTCAAAGAATTGCTTTTGGTCCTTTTCTTGCTCTTGGGTTTTTAATAGCTTTAGCCTGGGGTGAGCAGCTTTGGCTTTGGTATTGGCAATTTTTATAATCTTGAGTTTAAGCAAAAAAAATTTGGATAAATTAAAAATATAAAAAAATTTTATGAGAGTTTTAAAAAATCTGGGAATTTCACTACTAATCTTGGCTGTTGTTGGTGGTATAGGTTTTTTAATAATGAGGGAGATATTGCTACTAATCACTATTTCTAGAGTAAAAAAAAGCCTAACACAAGTACGTTCTGTTGATACCAAGCAAACTTATTTGACTGAATGCATGAGTCGTGGCAGTAGTCGAGATGATAAAGGGAAGGCTCATAGTACACAGTTAAGATTTTTGGATAAAGGAAATTATATTGTTGAGGTAGTTTGCAACCAGATGGAATACAATCCTATAGAGTTGGAACGGGGTCAACTGCCTTCAGCAGTTGTTCCCCAGCCTGGTCAGTCAGGCATAAGGTGGGGTTTAGATGCTGGTTTAAATTTTATTAGTTTTAATCGAGTTGCTTCAGTTTCAATTATTGATCGTATGATTGTGACTTCTCTTAAGCCTACTGAGGTCGCCAGCCACCAGGGTCCACCTAGTGATTGCTTATCTTATGGCTATCAGTGCTGCGATCAAGATACTCAGATCGGAACAGGAGATAAAATTACTGATGCTCTAGATTGCCCACAAAGCTGTTATGAAATCTGCTCAGAGCGTCCTTTGATTTTAAGTTTTACCACTCAACCTTATTACGACCGCATTACTCGCACTTTGCAGGTCTCTGCCAGCGAGCCTGTGGTTTTCTCTTATTTGGTTACACCCAATCAAAGTTTTGATTTGAGCTATGTTACTTATGGCGAGAGTGATGATTTAGTTGAAAATATCATTGCCATGATTGATACGATTTTTACGCGCCAGCCTGAAGATGAGCAAGTACAGGTATTTTTGGATTTTGGAGACGGCAATGTAGAGGAGTTTGCTGGATTGCGAGGCCAAACCGAGCATCAATATGATTGTGCTAGCAATAGCTGTTTATATCATGCTAAACTAAGAGTGCAAAAAGAAGATGGTATTGAGTCCTTGGAATCACCACAGAGCACAATTAAAGTTCAAGTCCAGGATGTCTAGCTAAAAAATAGTTGAAGTTTTTTTAGCTTTAATGTCAAAATTGTATACTAATTATTTAATACACATGATGCTAAACAAAAAAACAAGAAAAGGCTTCACTTTACTAGAGTTGTTGGTGGTTATTTCAATTATTAGTATTTTACTGGCGCTAGGAGTGGTGGCCTATTCTACAGCTCAGCGAAAGGGACGAGATGCTAAACGCAGAGCTGATATTAAGGCATTACAAAGTGGCTTTGAGCAGTATTATGCAGAATATAATGGATATGCTGAATGTTCTGCTATGAAAGAAGACACTGACATTTTTCCAGGAGGTACACCACTAGATCCAAGAGAGGAAACTGAATATGCTTGCAGTTATGATGATGAGGCAAACACTTACTGTGTTTGTGCAGAGCTAGAAACTGGTGGCGGTAATGCCAGTGATGAAGACTGTACTATAGAAAGTGACGGTGATTTTTATTGTCTTACCAATTTACAGTAATTTTATGAAAATAAACCATAAATCTTTAGGCTTTACCTTAATTGAATTGTTAGTGGCAGCCACTATTATTATTTTGCTGACTACCATTGGTGTGGTGAGTTATCATAGAGCCTCAATAAATAGCAGAAATGCTAAGCGCAAAGCAGATTTGGAAACTGTACGCCAAGCCATGATTATGTACCGATCTGATCAGGGAACTTATCCGGGCGGAGATGATTTTACTCTTATGGTTGGTAATTTAAAAGCAGAGGGATATTTAATGCAGGAAGATACTTTTGAAGATCCGGGCTCTTTTTATTACACATATAACCCCACAGACCGATATTTGGAAGCGACGCTAGAAGAATCTGGAGCTACTGTTTCTCATAGAGTGTCTTTACCCTAAAATCATAATATGAAAAAGCATGGCTTTACCTTAATTGAAATTTTAGTTGCTACTAGTGTAGTTTTATTATTAGTTGGTTTAGCTATTGCTAACTATATTCGTTTTAATGAACACCAAAAACTAGTGCAAGCTCAGGAAGTGGTGAGACAAGCAGTAGCTGATGCCCAAAATTCTGCAAGAAGTGGTAAATTAAGGGATTGTGTTGTCCTAAGGGCTTACCAAATAGAGTTTATAGGAAGCCAAATTGAAATTGCTCCATTATGCCAAGGCTCAGAAGACGGCGAGTCAGCACGCGTTTTTGATTTACCTGGGGGTGTTGAATTCTCAGGCACCCAGACAATTTATGCTAGACCAGTATCAGGATTAATTTATGGGGATATAGAATGGACGCAAACAGATTCAACACTGGTTATCTTTCACAGGGGTGGAGTTGATGCTGGCAGTGTTGAGATTGATCATTCAGGAGCAGTCAAACAGTTGGATTTACCAGAAGTGACTATAGCAGCAACACCAACGCCAGAAGAAATTCCCACCGATGCTCCGACTAGCACTCCTACGGTAACTCCTACTAATACACCGGTTCCGACATCAACACCGTTGCCAACTCCCTTCCCCACTACAGAACCTCTAGCATGTAACCTTTTAGACCAACCAAACTGTGGAATTGGCAAAGAGCCTTATTGTCATGATGGAGAATGGATTTGTGTAGATGAGGGGACAGCATTTGAGTAATTAATTTTTTAAAATTTAACAATTATGATTTATCAAAAAAAATCAGGCTTTAGTTTAATTGAGGTTTTGTTAGCCACAGCTGTTTTAAGTACAGTTTTGATAGGTCTAGCCATGCTTTTGAGTTACACCATTCAATCTGATACTCAAGCCCGAACTAAGGTTACAGCTACAGACTTGGCGCAGGCTGGCAGCGATTTTTTTCGTCAAGAAAGAAGCAAATTAGGTTTTAATCGTTTATATCTCCTATTGTCTGAAGCAGAGAATACTATTTGTTTAAATGAGATTAGTCAGTCATTAGAAGATCATATTGAACCTGAAGCAAATTGTTATTATGACATTGAGGTTGAGGGCATTGCTGTGGGTTTTCAGCGAACAGCCAGCATGAGTTTATCGGAAGATTTAATAGACATTGAGATTGAAGTGTCTTGGTTGCTTGACCAAAATGAGCCGACACGAGTCTCTTCAGTTTCTTCAAGATTGCAGTTAAGACCTAATTAATTCTGATTAAATACCTCTAACTTGTTCAGCTTAGCAGGAGGAACAAATCAGAATGGGGGTTCTAGGGGGTTCCCCCTAGTGGAGCTTACGGGTTTTAATACCCCGTAAGCGACAGGGGAGCAGGCTTTGTTCTTGCAAAGCAAGACAAAACGCGCTCGGGGTGAAACCCCTCAGAAATGAGCTCATATCTATTACTAATACTAATTTGCGAATTTATTAGTTTCTCAAACTGACACTAGCCTCAAAAGTTTGACTAAGGGGTTCGTCAGTGAATCTGGGCGCCTTTATGTTCTCTAAATCAAAATTAAATCTAATAAAATAATTGTCCTCATTTTCGTTATAAGTGCAGATGGCGTTAAAATTAGTTGCCTGTAAATCTTCGCTAGTTAGATAAACTGTTTCTCCTAAATGATTGATCCGGCTAATTCTGGGGATGTTTTCTTCGTCAGTGGCGATGGTAAATTCTCCCTCAAGATCGTAAACATCTTGGTAGACAATCTCATTTTTCTCTTCTCCGTCACAGTTTTCCACCTCTTTGGCTTCCCGCAGTACCTGCACCATTTGTTTAAGAGCATTGTCGCCTTCAGTTCTAATTTTTTGTCTTTGAGTGATGCGGGTTTGATTAAGTAAAAAGGTCATCAGCAAGATCACAGCGCTGAGCATGATAATCACAGCTAAGCTTGTCATCACTAAAACCTCAATGAGGGTAAACCCAAAATGAGCAGACGATTGTGAGGAGGGCTTCATATGTTGATAAATAAACAAACTGATTTTTTACTCAATGTTTTGAACTACAACTGCTGGGGCGCCACTTCTCTCCACTCTCTAATATAGTCTTTCATTTCCTGGGGAGTGTTAATCAGCAAATCAGGTCGGTAAATAAAGCTTTCAGTAGGATTATAGCTATGCCAGGACATACCAAAAGCATTATCTTCAAAAGTACGCTGTAGGTCTACCCCACCCCATCCAATAAAGTTGCCTGCTCCGATAAATTTATGATCAGGACTATCTGGATCATCATTGCTTTCAATAATAAGCCTGCCATCAGCTACAAAAATTCCTTCTAAGTTAGATTCCGTAGGAGAAAGACCAAAAGGAACGGCAAAAGCGGTTGGGCTTGAGTTTGTATCAACTGGATGACCAACGCTATCACTAACTGCAATATCGCCTTGAACAATAAAGGCTAGATAACCACCTGGCACAACGCCAATAATTTTGGTATTTGGGCTTTCAGCTTCAATAGTCAAATTGCCCTGAACAAAAACCACCACTTGCTCATCATTTTGAATTAGCCAGTTACTGGTTTCATTTATAACTAAGTTCCCATCAGTAAAAAAGACATTTAATTCTTCGGTTGAAAGATCATTTGGTTTGTTATTGCTAGTAAGTATATTTTCCTCATGAAGAGAGCCAAATTTGTTATAAAAATAATCATAGCCCTGTGTGGTCATTCTTAAGTTAGTATCTATCGCATGAGCATTAACTGATTGTGAGCGCTCGCTATCAATATGAATAAATTCTGTTTGATCAGTGGCATCGAAATAAGTATTAATCAAACCTCCAGCTGTAATTGGAAATCCGGGACTATCAAGCTCATCGTGAGTAATTAGGGCTGGCCTGCAATTGTCGGCATCTAGACATTCAGAATAAGGAATGTAAGAATTAATTCTGCCTAAGCCCAAAGTGATGATATGACCCCCAATGCCTTGGAACCAGGCTTCATGGCCTGATACAGATAAGTAGGCTGTATCATAGTCAGAGCAAGATACCCAGTTTGTACAGGGCTCACTACCGCAGCAGGGAATACTACCGCACAAGTCTCCTCCGATAAAAGAATGGCAGAAACTAAGATTGGTTTCATAATTACAAAAAGGATTTCCAGAACATCTTGCGGGGACAGTAGCCCCACTATCACAGTGTAAAAAATATTCTCCTGCAGATACTAATAAGGTGGCTATGTGTGGGCCGTCAGTATTACGATTATCTAACTCATAATAACGATAACCAGTAGCATTTGATGAACCATAAGCTGTCTTTTCCTGGCCATTATAAATAATGCCATTAACTTCTCCCCCATCTATTGCTTCAATAAACAGTCTTAGTTCTCCTCCAGATGAAGGATTGCCTGAGAAGGTAATTGATACTGATTCTGTTTGAGTAATATTGGCTGAGCGAGCATTATTAACGTAAACCTCACATGTTTTTGGGACAGGGGTAGGTGTGGGAGTGGGTGTCGGGGTAGCTGTTGGTGCTGGGGGAGGTGGTGGGGAACCTGTACAGCCATAACATCTACCTTGATCGGGCTGTCCTTCACTCCAGCCACAATATCCATCTGGATTGCTAGGTCCAGAAGTAAATGACCAGTGAACATTGCACATACCACTGTTGTGGCAGGTTGATTGGTCAGTGCACCATGCTCCATTATTATAGTTTTGTTGCCACCACGGGCAACCTGAGCAGTTACCATCATGGGGTGGTTGAGGGGTTGGAGTTGGGGTTGGTACTCCTGGTGGGACAGGAGTTGGGGTGGGTGCTGGTTGGCCAGGATCTCCTGGTCCAGGATCTGATTCTGCAGGATAACAGTTACTTCTGGTGGCACAGTAAACGCCAGAGTGGCTTTCACAGGTTCCCTGCATGGCTTGAGGGCAGCCGTGACCACCTTCGGGTTGGACGTTTCTACAATAATTACCATCAGCAATTTCCCAAGGACCGGTACATTCTGGGCCGCAGTTGGTGCACATAACAGAATCTTCGATGCACCAAGTCCCATAATCACAGATACTCCCATTTGGACATCGGCATAAGTCTTGTTCCACTCTGCACTCTAGATAACCCTCGCAGTAATAATTTTGGGCTAGAACTTGTGATGGGTGGATTAGTGAATTTAGCAAACTAATTAAGTTACGGTTAAAAGAACTAGACTGAAGCTTTTTTTGCAACACGACTGGCTGCAGTGACTGATTTTGTAATTGTTGATGAAGTTTTTGCAGCAGGTTTGCATATTCTTCTCCTTCAATAGTTTGTTTGGATAAGATGATTAAAATTCTAGTTGTATAGTTAATTAAATAATCTTGGGCTCTTTGCAAGTCTGTTGGTTCAAAAAAAGCGGAGCCAAGATAAATATCACAGTTAAGAGTTTGTTTGTCTGGGTTGGTTTGACACCGAAAGCCATTAGTAGGTCGCCTGTTAGCATCTAAAGAGGAAAGATATAGAGCTCCATGGCGAACAGTGTCATGCTCCTCAATGTGGCGAATATTAAAGGTGATTAAACTAGGATCTAGAGCATCATGAGCCTGCAGATATTGCGGCAAATAAAAGAAATGCCACTGATCTTCATAACCAATAGTTCTAAATAAAACCTGAAAGGCTTGATCTTGACTGTCTGGATTAACTAGTTCTAGTTCTGGGTGGTTAAGGACAAATTCTATTTTGGGTGGATTGACTTGTGGTGGCTGCCAGGCTAATTCTGAATCTAGTCTGGCCACAGATAGAAAGCGATACCAAAAGTATCCCAGGGCAAGGAGTATTAGTAAAGCCAATCCTAGCCATAATATTGATTTTTTTTTGCCCTCAAGCATGAATTTCATTATGAAGAAAAAATTCTAAACTAGCAAGAGTTATTTTAACCCTATTCCTCTGGAGTATCAATAAAGCCAGGTCTGATGATCCTGCCCTCAGGAAGTAGACGATTTTCTTCATCTGTGTAGTAAGAAATTAATTCATTTCTTATAATATTGTCAGATTCAGTATCTACTGAGGAGCCCCATGCCACTGAAGTACCTCCCAGTAGGTGTCCTGTTACTCTTTTAACATGTTCTGGATGAAGAGAACTGGCATATTGAGAGTATAGCAAATCTAGAAAATAACGATGAATTTCAACCATATATTGTAATTCATGTTCAATTCTTCGCGAATAAGGAGTTGATTGATTGATGCAAGCCAAAGTTAGCTTTCCATCACTATCTTCAAACAAAAAGGGGCTTGATAAAAGATATGCATCAGTTTGCCCAGCATTTACTAAATGGTTGGTAGTCCACTCTAAGTCTTCTTGGCTATCTCCAGTTTCTGTGTCGCTATCAGTAATAATTGGAATTCTTCTGTATTCCAAAGGGATATTGGCTTCAGGGCCAGCCACAGTTGACTCTGCCCCACTAACCAGCAACACCATTCTATCTATGGTTCTGATAGGTTCTCCCTGGCTGTTTAGCAGAGGTTCACCATTTTCATCATGGCTACCAAAAGAAGCTTCTACTTGTTCTATTATGCCAATATTGTTTACCAAGTTGTCACGCCCTGGTCTCTCCACTCTTTTGTCAATCTCTTCTTTTAAAAGGTTGCCATTAACTACAGTTAGGGTTAATACTTCTGGCTTAAGTCCTCGGCGATTATCAGAACCAAACTCATTGGTATCTCTTTGGATTCTCACTCCCCATTTTCTAAGCAAATCAGCCAAGACTTGATTGTTAACTTCTTGGACTGGGTTACCTTCTTCATCTAAAACTGGATTACCCTCTTCATCAAGTTGGTCAACCCAGTACTCAGGTTTAACCTGCAAGGGAAAATATAACTCTCCATTGGGTCTGGTCTGCCTATCATTGACTGCCATAAAAAACTCAAGCTTACCATCACTGGTAGTGTCATTTAAAACTTCTCGGAATGGAGAAAAATCAAACACTTCTTCAGGACTAGTGGGCCTACCTTCTAGGATAGGTTCTATTTCTACTGGTACTTCTGTAGCTGTGGGTGTAGGTTCTGGTGTTTGGGTAGCTGTGGGTGTAGGTTCTGGTGTGTTACTAGCAGTGGGACTGGGTTCAACAGTTGCTGTTTTGGCAGGCATGGTTGGTGGTTGGTCTTTGTCTAAATATCCAGGTTTAGAATCGGCTTCGATTATTCCTGGCCTGCAGGCTGCTAGTAATCCTCCCAAGCTTACTATTCCTCCTAGTTTAATAAAATCTCTGCGATTTATTTTTTTATTTAAAATATTTTCAGGGGATTTTGGCATGAACTAGATTTTAATTATTGGGCTTACAAAAAGATCTTTAGCTGACTGTATTAAAGCTAATATATAAAGTATTTTAACCCTATTCCTCTGGAGTATCAATAAAGCCAGGTCTGATGATCTTGCCCTCAGGAAGTAGACGATTTTCTTCATCTGTGTAGTGAGGAACTAATTCATTCATTAAAATCTCCGAAGCTACAGATTCTCGAAAAGTTCCTGAAGCTACTGAAGTACCTCCCAGTAGGTGTCCTGTTACTCTTTTAACATGTTCTGGATGAA
>CAYVBW010000014.1:16076-23140 GCA_964449995.1 uncultured Pseudomonadales bacterium
AAATCTCTGCGATTTATTTTTTTATTTAAAATATTTTCAGGGGATTTTGGCATGAGTGACACAATAATTTAGTAGTTGTTTTATGAACAATTAATATAGTATTTTAATTTTTTATTATAAGACATTCAAGCCACATCTAATACATATTTATTACACCCCTACTCTGGTAAAAATAAAATACACTATTTAGACCTATAGCAATTTTTTTGATAAACTATATTTTACAAAAAATCAGGCTGATAAAATACAAGTAGCGAGGTGATATTTTAGTAAGTCAACAGTTGTCAGTTTTTTTGGGTGACGAAAGTAGTCTGGAGGGTTATAATACACTCTGCTTAAATGAAATTAGGAATTAATTAACAATAATTAAATAGTCTACAAATAAAAAGGAGATTTATGGGAGCAGTACCAAAAAATAAAATTACCAGTGTTGAGCGGGGTAAAAGAAGGGCTGGCCAAGCCAGATCGCTTAGACTTAAAAAGGATGCTAATCAATCAGTGGTGCCTTTGCACAAACGTGGTTTAGTGGCCCAGATGTTTAGTCAAATGGAGATTAGTTTTAAAAAGATCATCAGCAAAAATTAGTTTGTTATGAATGACCCTCGCCCAACCCAAGATCATCGCCACCTTAAACGCATTAAATTGATGCAGCTGTTGTTTGCTGCTGCTTTTGACTATGATCATCAGCAGGGTTTAAAAAAAAATGATTTTGTTTCAAACAGATTGCCTTTTTGTGAAATTCTTCAAAAAGAGGCAGAGAAGATTTTAAGATCTGTGGCTGAAATTGACCAGCAACTTCAAAAGCACGCTCCAGAAAGACCTTTGACTGAAATTAATCTAGTAGATTTAGCTATTTTAAGGCTAATTGTTTGGGAATCACTGCATAAAAAGACTCCAAAAAAAGTTTTAATTGATGAAGCTGTAGAGTTGGCTAAAGAGTTTGGTTCTGAGAGTTCTCCTAGATTTGTGAATGGAGTTTTGGGTAAACTGTTTAAAATGGAGGAAGTAAAAAGCGAGATTAAAGAGAAAGAAAAGCCTGAGAAAACTCAATAATTTAAAATTAACCCTGGATTTTTGTTATAGTTTTTCGTAAATTGACTGTTATGAGAAAAAATCAGATTCAACTGCCAGCTTGTTATGAAAAAATTCAGTTAATTATTGCTGTCACTACAGGCAATAAGGTTAGAGACATCTCTCCTCACTCAAATTTAGTAACTGATTTAGGCCTGAGCTTGTCTTTTGATTTGCCAGAAATTGTGGCTACCTTAAATCATGAATATGAAGCTGACTCTTTAAATTTAATTACAGCAGAGGTTAGGGAAGAACTAGAGGCTGCTGAGCCTACAGTGCTAGAGTTGGCTAAAATAGTTCAAGAAGTTAGGGATTTAGGCTAAAAATTAAGGCGATATATAAAATATATAAAAAAATAAGCAGTAACTAGTTTTTATATGAGCAATCAACTACCAATTACAAACCCAAAATTATTAGAGACTGCCCTCACCCACCGCAGCGCGCTAAATGAACCCTCAAGTGGTACGAGTTCTAAAGTTTCCAATGAAAGATTGGAATTTTTAGGCGATGCAGTTTTAGAGTTAGTAGTAACTCGTTTTTTATTTAAGGAGTTGCCCCAAGAGCCAGAGGGAAAACTGACTGCCTTGCGCAGTGCTTTGGTTAGAACAGAAACCCTAGCTGAGGTAGCTTTAGAGCTGGGCCTTGGCGAAAAACTTTATATGAGCAAGGGGGAAGAAGCAACTGGTGGTAGAGCTAATTCTAGCTTGTTAGCCAATACCTTTGAAGCTGTGATCGGTGCTTTGTATCTAGATCAAGGTTTTCAGGCAGTTGAAAAGTTTGTTGATAAGTATTTGTTACCTAAACTTGATAAAATCAAGCAAGAAAAATTGTACAAGGATGCTAAAAGTTTACTGCAAGAGATAGTTCAAGCTCAAGGTTACTCCACTCCGGAGTATGAGGTTTTATCTGCCCAAGGCTTAGATCATGCTAAAACTTTTACTGTAGCTGTTAAGATAGGAAATAAGAATTTTGGCCAGGGTCGTGGCTCCAGTAAGCAAGCAGCTCAGCAAGAGGCAGCTCGTCAAGCTTTAGCTGTGTTTGAGAAAATTAAATAAATAGTGTAAAATCATCTCCTATGCTCAAGATTAAACTATCTAGATACGGTAAAAAAAATCAACCTCATTTTAGAATTGTGGTTAATGAGGCTAAAGACAAAAGAGACGGTTCTTATGTAGAAAAGATTGGCCATTATTTTTCCAATCAAACCCCCAAAGTACTGGAATTAGATTTAGAGAGATATAATTTTTGGATTGGTCAAGGGGCTCAACCTACTCCAACAGTGGCTTATCTGGCTAAAATTGAAAAGTCAGGAAAGGGTTTTCCAGCAAAATCCAAAAAGAAATCAAAAAAACAAACAGCTAAAAAGGCAGAAGTTAAACAAGAAAAATCTAAAGAAAAACAGGAAAAAACAGTAGAGACACAACAGGTAGCAGAAAAGGAAGAGCCCAAACCAAAGTCAAAATCAGGACCTAAGGCTGATAAAAAGATTGAGTCAAAACCAGAGCCCAAACAGCAAGAAAAAAAGGTAGATTCCAAAGACACGACTAAAACTCAGCAGCCAGCAGCAGGTAAAACAAAGAAATAAGACCATACATTTGGGTTATGATGGGTCTCAATTCATGACTTCAAACATTAAAATATGCAGCATTTAATCGAGTTTTTACTCACTCATTTTGTAGAACATCCAGCAGATCTTTCTGTAGAAGAAATCGATGATGATTATCGAAAAACTTATTTAGTTAGAGCTCACCCTGAGGATATGGGTTTAATTATTGGCCATCGGGGTCAAACTATTAAAGCAGTTCGCCAAGTAGCCTCTATTTTGGCTAAAGAGCGCAATGAACGGTTTACTATTAAGGTTGAGGAAGCAGAAGTATAGATCTTTGCAATTTAGCCTGATGATCTAAGGTTTGACTAACAATAGCTGATTTAAAACTCAAAGCCCCTAATTCCAAATAAATCTTCTAAATCTGCGCTTTCAATAGCTGTTGGTTTTTGGAAACCTGAAGGCATAAATTGCTGAATTGTTTCAAAAGCTTTTAGCTCTTTTTCTCCAATTGAGGGCAGTTGGTCATCAACTCTAGTCACAATAGTTTGAGTGTAATAATAAGTGTTCAAAAGCATCTCAGCCTCGGTGCGGGTAACCCCTTCCCGATCTGTCCTAGTGTTTATTTCTAACTCCACGATTGAAGTGAAAGGAGCAATACGTTCTGCCAATTGCAAAAATTGATCGACTCTTTCTTCAGTTCCAGATACAGTGAGTTCCATTCTCAGAGCACTATATCTTTGCTGTCTTCTTTGGGCAGCTGTATCTTTTGGTGCAGTATCCAGCAAAGATATTTCTGCTGATTCTGTGGCAATTTCTCCCGGACTGATATGCAAAGAAGTAATACCAACATTACTTTCTTTCATGGCCTGATTGAGATTAAACAAAAGTTCCATAACTGGTTTATGAGAAGGAAGGACTTCATCCACTTTTTCTTTTTGTTGAAATTGATCTGAGATACGGATATTTTGCAAATCTTGGATTTTTCTTGACAAATCCATATATTGTTCTCTTTCAACCTCTAAATTAGAGCGCAGGTTAAATAGTGTTTGCACTTGTGGTTTGATTGCAAAAAAAACTAAGGCTACTATTGCCCAAATTAAGATAATAGCCAGCAGCAGGTGACGCCTTGTGTTAAAAAAAAGCTTGATATTATTTTCTGAACCAGTATCAATAATTGGCATTAGTATTCCCTTTCAATCGTTACTAGTTCTGAATCATCACTAAAACTAACAGTTAAGTCAAAACTATATTCCCCAAATCCAGATCTGATTAAGTTACTTTTGTTGAGGGTGGCAAAGTGCTCTCTTACTAAAGGATCGTCAATTTTGCCAAATGCTTCTTCTAAATAAAAAACATGAGGACTGGTTACTTTTAGTGAAAGAATCCCCTCTTCCATGTTGTATCGCAGGCCGCTGGTGCGGATGTTGGGGCCAAATAAGTCAGCAAAATAACCCATAGCGATTTGTTTATCAGTTCTTTGATCAAACAGTTCTCGAATAATAATTAGCTTGTTGACAAAAAATAAGTAATCAGCTTCAAGCTGGCGCTCTGAGTCTACTTCATTTTGAGCCTGCTTGATTTGTGCCTGAATTTGTTTCAGCCTAAACTGTAGATAAATATTGCTGCCCAAAGCAGCCAAAAAGAAAAAGGCTGTTACACCAAAGACAATAATGACATAGCGAAAAATCTTACGATCTTTTTCTTGTTGCTTAGAAAGAGATAAATTTAGTTTAGATAGAAAGTTAACACTTTGCATGAGATTATTTATCTTGTCTCATCATCAGACCCATACACACAATAAAAGCTTGATGATTATTTTCCGGAATGTTTCCTGAAGCAGCAGCAAAAGGTGAAGCCAAAAGTGTTTCTGTTCCGGTTAGTTGAGTAAAGTACTCTATAATACCTGGCATTTGGGCTGAACCTCCTGTTAATACTATTCTGGTGATAGGGGTATCAGGTTGTTCGTTGTTGTAAAATCTTAAAGTTTTAACCACCTCCTGCCCAATAGAATCAAGTGCTGGTAGGATAGTTTCGCTAATTTTTCCTTGCAACTGATCTTTAAGCAAACCATATGCTATTTTATATTCCTCTGCCTGTTCAAGAGTGAGATTTGAAATTGATTGCTGAATAGTTTTTGTAAATAAAGCCCCTCCTCCCTTTTTATTGGTGGCAATTTCTATTTGAGTTTTATTAACCACAGCTAACTGAGTATTATTTGCTCCCATATTGACAATCATGGTTGTTGGGTCTTCAGGCACAAAACCTAGGGCTCTCATCACAGAAAAGATCTGTGTTTCTAAAATTAAAGGCTGAATTCCTAGGTTGTAAAAAAGATCTACATACATTTCTACGAAACTTTTGCGGGTTCCAACTAGCAAAACCTTCATTGACTCATCTTTAGCTTTTGCTGGTGGCTTATATAGTATTTGATACTCTAGGGAGAGCTGATCAAGCGGGATGGGAATGTGCTGTTCTGCCTGCCAATCAATAGCTGAAGCCAGCTCAGCACTACTCAAAGGCGGGAGATTGATAACTTTGGTGGCCACAATTTCTTCAGGCAGACTAAGATAAATATCGGTTTTGGGCAATTTGTGATCATTAAATAATTGGACTACTATCTCTTGAAGTTTGCCAGCTTGATTGTTATCTTTGGGGACGCTGATGCCAGCAAGGTTGGGAATTTCTACTGCCCTATTAATTGCTGGCTGTTTGCCAGTTTTTCCTGAGATGGCTTTAATTGAATGTGTCCCAATATCGATGGCTGTGGCAGGCATAGGTAATGTTAGATATTAATTGTAAATTTTGTGTTAATTTTTTGTTAAATCGCTGCCGCTAACTAAAGTAAAATCCATGAAACTAGGAGCGTTTAGAGCTGATCGTCTTACCTCAAGGGTGCGAGCTATATCTTGTGGATCACTATAAGCTCCTGACTGTATGTTATACTGCACAGTTTCATCACCAATAGCGGGGCCAGAAATGTAAACTTTTGCGTGATTATAAACAGGTCTGACTCTTAATAAAATATCTTCTGCGGTTACTGAAATTGTACGGCGATAGTAGTAATCTATATCTCCCTGTGAGTGAAAATCTTGCTCGATTTCTTCAAAATTATCTTCGGGCTGACGTTGGCATGGATCGTAGCCATAATGAGTGGCTTCAGTGTTGCTCAAGGCAGAAATTATCATGGCAGCAGGAGGGTTGCTGGAGTTGCAATCATCAGATTTATCCCACCACGACACACTTACGTCACCTACAACTTGTGCTAGAGGAATTTGGATTACTCTAGCGCTGTTAATTGAAATATCTACTACACTGGACTCATCCACATTAGCAGCAACGTCTATATCATCCAAGCTAAATGTTCCCTCAAGATCTTTTTCCACTCCTTTTTCTATTTCTCGAATATTAAATAAAGCCTGCTCTACTCCACTTTCAGCAGCATTAAAGACTCTTGTGGACTCATCTTGAATAAAAGCAATGTCTTGTTCTTGCATTGTCCGTTGACTTAAACTGATCGCAACTGTTAATACTACTGCCATAATCAATAAAGTGATAATACCAACCTGCCCTGATTGGGGGTTGTAGGTTTTATGTTTCATACTTCTTTATCATAGAGAATTTTTTGCTGGCGGTAAAGTGTTAAGAAACAGGAGTTGAGAAAGTAGTTAAGTTATCCTTAATTATTTGAAATTTTTTCAGGTGTAAAGTTTTCAAATTCAAACAGTGGTCGCCATGAGTTGTGTTTTTGTAAACCTTTTTTTTGCTCAAGTTGGTTAAAAATCTGTTTTGCTTGAGCAATAAGCTCTAGATTGTTCCAAGATGCAAACCTTAAATTATCCAGCCCGTGTTGTTGCAAGCCAAACAAGTCTCCCGGTCCTCGGTTTTTTAAATCAAGCTCTGCCAGTTTGAGGCCATCATTTTCTTGGGCAAATAACTGTAGTCGCTTGGCGCTAGTTTGGTTGTTACTACTATTAAAAACCAAACAATAACTTTCTTGGCTTTTACGCCCCACTCTACCCCGTAGCTGATGTAAACTGGCTAACCCAAATCTATCAGCTCCTTCAATTAAAATAATGTTGGCTTGAGGTAAATCAATTCCCACCTCAACAATTGATGTTGCCACCAAAACATTTATTTTTTGATCAAAGAGTTGCTTAATGATTCTTTCTTGCCTATCTGGCTTTTGCTGCCCATGAAGAAGAGCAACTTTAACTTCTTTATTCCATTTCTTCTCAAGTAGTTGATAAATTTCACTGGCAGCCGGAACTTTTTCAAACTCCTGTATATCTGAAGGATTGATAAAAGGACAAATAATTAAAGCTAGAGGCTGTTGATCATCTAGAACCTCATTGTTCATTGATTTTTCTTTTTTCTTTTGAAAAGTGTTTGGAGTCTTTAACTGGTCTAGTGTCCACTGATAGGCACTGTTTCTTTTTTGTTTAGG
>CAYVBW010000015.1:0-21396 GCA_964449995.1 uncultured Pseudomonadales bacterium
TCATTCTTGATTTTGGTTCCCAAACAACACACCTTATTCAAAGAAGATTTCTTAACTTAGGTGTAGAAACTATAATTCATGATCCTCAAGATTTTAATCCCAAAGAATTTTCCAGATTAAAAGGAGTTGTTTTAAGTGGGGGCCCAAGCAGCGTATATAGCAAAAATAGCCCTAATTTTTCTTTTGATTTATCAGAAATCAATGTACCGATCCTTGGCATTTGTTATGGCTGGCAACTAATTGCCAAAAAGCTAGATGGAGAAGTGTTACCTGGCAAAAGGGAGTATGGCCCAGCAGTCTTAAAAATATCTGAACCAGGATTACTTTTTAAAGGCATTGATGAAAACAGTTTTGAAGTCTGGATGAGTCACGGAGATTTGGTAAAAAAAATACCATCAGGTTTTGAATATCTGGCAAGCACTAACGATGTAAAAGCTGTAGCTGTCGCCAATGAAGATAAACAAATTTATGGTGTTCAATTTCATCCAGAAGTAGAGCACACTCAATTTGGAGAAAAAATTCTACAAAATTTTATAGAAAATATTTGCCAGCTAAAAACCAAAGAAAAAAAGATTGATGTAAATGGTGTAATCAATGATATTAAGGCTCAACTTGAGGGGTCAACTGGAAAAATTATTTCAGCTGTTTCAGGCGGGGTTGATTCCACAGTAGCCAGCGCTATTGTGGCAAAAGCAGTTGGTGACAGGCTGGTCCCTATTTACTGTAACAATGGGCTTATGCGCTTTGATACTGTCAAGCATGTCAAGGCTGTCTTTGCTGACCATTTAGGACTTGAGCCCTTAATTATTGACTGTGAGGATGAATTTTTAGAAAAACTAGAGGGTGTAACTTCACCTGAGAAAAAGCGTAAAACTATAGGTAAGCTATATATAGATATTTTTGAAAGAGAAGCCAAAAAACTAAAAAAAATTAAATATTTGGTTCAGGGCACAATATATTCTGATGTTATTGAAAGCCAAGGTTCTAAGAATGCCAGCAAAATTAAAAGCCATCACAATGTAGGCGGACTTCCTGAAAGGATGTCTTTAAAACTCATTGAGCCTTTGCGTAATTTTTATAAAGATGAGGTTAGAGAACTAGGCAGACAATTAGGATTACCTGATGAGGTCGTAAATACTCAACCATTCCCCGGACCTGGTCATGCTATCAGAATTATTGGAGAGGTCAATAAAAAAAGACTACAAAAACAACAGCAAGCAGATCAAATTGTGGTCGAGGTGCTAAAAGAAACAGGCTGGTTTGAAAAAGTTTTTCAAAGTTTTCCTATTATGACAGGAGTACAAACCACCGCAGTTCAAGGAGATGGCAGAGCTTATAGCGAGCTGGTGGGTTTAAGAATTTATGACAGTAGTGACGTCATGACTGCTGGCTGGACCAGACTTCCTTATGAGGTTTTACAAAAAATCTCTAGCAGAATTGTTAATGAAGTGCCTGATGTTTCAAGAGTAGCTTATGATATAACAACTAAACCTCCAGCTACTATGGAATGGGAGTAAAGCAATGACAACAAAAAAAATAACAGGCGAAATTTATTATTTTGGAGCCCAAGACAATGATTTAAAACTGTTCGAATCTCTCTGGAAAATTCCAGACGGTATTTCTTACAATTGCTATTTAATAAATGATGAAAAGACAGCTCTGATCGATACTGTTGAAAAAAGATTCAATCAGGAGTTACTAGAAAATATCAAAACTATTTTAAAAGATAAGCACTTGGATTATTTGGTCATTAACCACATGGAGCCTGATCATTCTGGAACTATTAAAGAAATCCAAGCGACCTATCCAAAAGTTACCATTGTGGGCAATCACAAAACTGCTGGGTTTGCTCAGGGATTTTATGATATTCCTGAAAATCAAATAAAAGAAGTAAAAACCGGTGATAGTTTGCAATTAGGAAAACATCAACTTAAATTTCACCAAACACCTATGCTCCACTGGCCTGAAAGTATGGTCTCCTATGAAGAAAAAACTAAAACATTATTCAGTAGCGATCTTTTTGGAGGTTTTAAAACCGTTGGTGATGAACCATTTGCAGACGACCACAATGATTTAACTGAATATATTGATCAGGCCCGCCAGTATTTTGCTACTGTCCTGGGAGCTTATACTAGGCCAGCTAAAAAAGCGCTGAACATGCTTTCAAATTTAGAAATTGATTGTGTGGCGCCGGCACACGGATTGATGTGGCAAAAAAATTCTAAGAAAATTATTGACCTTTATCAACAGTGGTCAGAATTAAAGGGAAAACCTGGAGTGGTAATTATTGTTGGCAGTATGTATGGCTTTACAAGAGAGATGGCTCAATTAATAAAAAACCAACTGGAAACTAAAAAAATTCCTGCCAAAACTATGAATGCTGCTCAAACAACTCTAGGCGAACAGCTGGCTGAAGTTTGGCAATCTCAAGGAGTAATCATTGGCAGCTGCACTTATAACAATGGTTTATTTCCGCCTATCAAATATCTGATTAATGCCTTAAAAGAGCGAAAAATCCAAAATCGATATTTAGGAATTTTTGGTTCATACAGCTGGACCGGAGGAGCAATGAGATTTTTAGAGGAATTTGCTGGCAACTCTAAACTAAATTTAGTTGAACCTCAATTTGAGACGCAGTATAAGCTTGATGAGCAATCAAAAAAGGAAGCAATAAAATTAGCTGAAAATATGGCAAATAAAATTAATTCAAGCAACTAGCTTTTTTGATTTTGTCTCCATTGTTTTTCAAATTTTTCTAATGTCAATGCATCAGCAATTTCAAACTCACCTACTTTTGTACGCTTAAGAGCGCTTAAATATGCTCCTGTATTAAGTTTTTTTCCTAAATCTCGAGCCAATGAGCGAATATAAACTCCAGAACCGGTGTGAACTAATATTTCCAATATAGGATAGTCAAATTTTAAAAGTTTAATTTCGTGAATAACTACGTCCTTTGCTTCCAATTGAAAATCTTTACCCCTTCTGGCTAATTTATATGCAGGTGTACCATTAATTTTTACAGCTGAGTATTTGGGCGGCACTTGCTGAAAATGACCCTTAAATTCTACTAAAGCTTGTTCGACTTGATTTTGATCGGGTCGAGTTTCAACTTTATTTTTTTCTATTTTTCCCTGAGCATCATGGGTATCGCTGGTTGCCCCCAAAATTATCTCTGCCAAATAAACTTTATCTTTTTTGATTAATTGATTGAGCTGCTTAGTACCTTGTCGTGTAATGCCTACCACCAACATTCCCTCAGCCAAAGGATCAAGTGTACCAGCATGACCTATTTTTTTAATGCCAGTAATTTTTCTTAATTGACGGATGATGTCAAATGAAGTTGGTCCTGAAGGTTTGTAGATAGGAAAAATATATTGCTCATCCATAATCTAATTTTAACAGTTTTATTACTAAACTCTTTAAATGCTTATGATAAAATTAAACCATGTCAAAAGTTAGTCTAGCTAAACACACAGATTCTTATCAAGGAACTTTAAAAGTTTTAGTGCCACTAAAAAAGGATCTAGAAGAAAAAATTAAAGATCTTGAAAAGATCGTTATTAAAATCAATTTTGTAACAACCAAAAAAAAATTGGCCACAACACCAGTAGAGTCAGTTAGAGCTTTTGTTGATTTTATTGAATCTTTCTACAGCGGAGAAATTGTCATTGCCGAAGAAGCCAGTATTGGCAATACAAAACAAGGCTTTCAAGATCACGGCTTTGTAAAATTAGCTAATGAAAAAAAACAAGTAAGTTTATTCAATTCAGCTGATGATGCTGTTAAAACCATTCAAATAAATTACCCTCATGGATCGATGACTCTACCCTTAGCAAAAATTTATACCGATAGCCGGTTTGTGGTTTCGATGTGTAGGGCAAAAACTCACGACACCGTGGTGGTGACTTTGAGTCTTAAAAATCTCTTAGTAGGAGCCATTCAAGGTGGTTTGGGAGAAAGAGGGAAGATTCATCAAGGAATGGATATTAATTGGATTCTAAAAGAAATTGCTAAATTCACTTACCCTAATTTAAGTATTATTGATGCTACTGTAGGAATGGAAGGAGATGGTCCAAGCAATGGCACTCCCATCAATTCTAATTGGTTATTAACTTCACTAGATCCTCTGGCTGCTGATAGTATTGCCACCTATCTGATGGGTTTTGATATAAATGATGTAGGCTATTTAAATTTAATAAAAGAGTTAAATTTAGGTAAACTTTACCCTCAAGATGAATCAGAAATAAAAATCATAGGACAGAATCTTGATTCTTTGAGAAAAAACTTTAAACCCCACGACAGCTATGAAAGGCAACGACTCTGGAAAGAATAATCCTACAGCCCTAATTAAAAAATAAGCTTTTGAACTATTTATATTTGTGCTAACCTGAATCTATCTTAAAAATTATTTATACAACTATGGCGATTAGGACGAAATCACATTCAAATACTCAAAATCCTCAAAAAGACCAAGAATCTGGAGATAGAAGACCCAAAGAAAGACAATGCAGCGGTTGTGCATTTACTGGGCCCAGTACACAGTATCTAAATATTGGTTGCCCAGAAGGGTGTTACAGATCTCACCAAAATACTCAAGCACTTAAGGAAATGTCTATCTATAATAATACTAAAAAATAAAAAATTCTTATTATTCGAGCAACATAATAAATCATATGCTTAAAAAACCTTTAAAATTTATAGTTTCATTAACTACTCCCCTGATAATTGGTTTTCTCGGTTCAATTACCACTCAAGGCTCACTTCAAGCCTGGTACTTAAACCTTAACAAGCCCCCTTTAAATCCACCTAACTGGATTTTTGCACCAGTCTGGACTATTATTTATCTGCTTATTGGGATTAATCTTTTTTTACTCTGGAATAAATACTCTGCCCAACAAATCTCCAAAAAATTATTCTATCTATTTTTACTACAGTTGTTACTTAACGCTATTTGGAGTCCAGTATTTTTTGGGCTTCAATCTCCCTTGTTAGCCCTTTTCATTATTGTTTTGCTACTAGCAATCTTGATTTATCTTGCTCTTCAATTTAGAAATAGCCATTCAATAAACTTTTATCTTTTAGTTCCTTATTTACTCTGGGTGAGTTTTGCCACCTATTTAAATTTAGGAATATTACCACTCAATACTTAAAACAAGATGCTAAACAATCCTTATTTCCTAACCTTGCTAATCAGTTTTGGCATTAATATCTTTTTCTTTATTTTTGCCGCAGCTTTTAAAACAGACAAGTTAACTGATCTAAGCTATGGCTTGTCTTTTGTTATTCTTACCTTATTTTTATTAATAATTAATCCCAATATCCAGCCTTTGCAATTAATAGTGGCGCTACTAATAATAGTTTGGGGAATCAGGCTTATCAGCTATCTTTTTATTAGAATTTTAAAAATAAAAAAAGATACTCGCTTTGATAAGATTCGAAATAAACCATTAGAATTTGTTAAATTTTGGCTTTTCCAGGCATTGGCAGTTTGGATTATCTTGTTGCCGGCTAGCACACTGCTTACTACTGAAATTAAAACTGGATTTTCTTTAGTGAGCTCTATTGGCATTATCATCTTTATCATCGGGCTTACTATTGAAGCTGCAGCAGACTGGCAAAAGTTTACCTTTAAAAATCAGCCCGAAAATAAAAATAAGTGGATTCAATCTGGTATTTGGAAATACTCTAGACATCCTAATTATTTTGGAGAGATGACCCTGTGGTGGGGAATTTTTGTTGCCTGCAGTCCGATTTTTTCCCATTGGCAATGGTTAACAATCACTGGACCTATTTTTATCACCTTTATTCTTCTTTTTGTCAGCGGCATCCCTCCGCTTGAAAAGAGATATCAAAAAAAATACACAAACAATCAAGAGTATCAAGAATATAAAAATAGAACCAGCTTACTCGTGCCCTTGCCTAGACGCTAAATAATTTTTTAACTTTATCACCAGACAAAATAGCTTGTTGCAACTAATAGATTGTGCTAGACTTTAATATTGTTAATAGCTTGCAAGACTCGCATGGCAAATACTCCTTATCACAGCCTTCCTCATCAAGAAGTTATTGAAAAATTTAACACTGACCCAACGGTTGGTTTAACTAATGGAGAGATAAAAAAAAGACAAGAAAAATATGGTGTTAATGAGATTGAAGATGATAAACCAAAGCATCTAGCTCTGACTCTTCTTTGGCATCAGTTAAATAGTTTGCTGATTTATATTTTATTTGCAGCTGCAATTATTACCTATTTTCTAGATCATGCTCTTGATACCTATGTCATCATTGCTGTAATTATTGTCAATACTACTATTGGCTTCATTCAAGAGTATAAAGCTAACAAGGCTATTGAATCTCTCAAAGAAATAGTTGCTTTAATTTCAAAAGTTTATCGTGACGGCCAATTGATTGAAATTCCTTCAAAAGAACTAGTACCGGGAGATATCGTTTTATTAGAAGAAGGCGATCGAGTCCCTGCTGATGGTAGATTAATTGAAACAAATAATATGAGAGCTACTGAGTCTGCTCTAACTGGAGAAGCTTTTCCTGTTGAAAAAAATGTTAAAGTTTTTCCTGCCAAAACAGCCATGGGAGATCGAAAAAATTTTGTCTGGATGAGTACCTTTGTAGCCAGTGGCTTTGGTAAGTTTGTAGTAACTGCTACCGGTTCTAAAACAGCTATCGGGAAAATTGCAAAAACTTTAGGTGAAATTAAAAAGGAAAAGTCTCACTTTGAGATAAAAACAGATCGACTGGCAAAACAAATGTCAGTTATAGCTATTTTTGGAGCATTAATTACATTTATTATTGGTTTTTTCTTTAGAGATTTATCGTTTGCTGAAATTTTTACATTTGCGGTAGCATCATTAGTTTCTGGAATCCCCGAAGGACTGCCTGCTGTGCTGATAATAATCCTAGCTACCGGTGCCAGAAGGATGGCTAGCAAAAACGCCATTATTCGCTCTCTGCCAGCCACAGAAACCCTAAGCATCACGGACGTTATTGCCACTGATAAAACTGGCACCCTTACTCAAAACACTATGACCATTGAACAAATTTATTTAACTGATCAAACTTTTGAGGTTTCTGGAAATGGCTGGATACCAGAAGGTAAAATTCAACAAAATGACAAGACTGTAAATATTGATCAATTTCCAGCGCTAAAAAAATTGATAATTGGCGCAGGTTTATGCAGCAGGGCGCGTTTAGTTAATAAGGGAACCAAGGAAGATCCCAACTACCTAATAAAAGGTGATCCCACTGAGGGAGCATCAACTGTATTGGCCCATAAAACAAATCTTTACCAAGAAATTGAAAAAGTAAAAATTGTTGATGAACTGCCTTTTATCCAAGATTTAAAATTTAAAGGTGTAATGATAGAGGATGATGGAGAGAAAATTATCTATGCTAGCGGAGCTCCAGAAAAAATTATTGAACTTTCCAAAAAACAAATGGTTAATAATGAAGAAATTTCTTTTAATCCGCAGCAGAAACAAGAAATGCTTGATAAAGTAAAGCGGGCCTCTTCCAAAGCAATGAGAAATATTGCTATTGCATATAGAAAAACTGATAGTAAAAAAAGAAACTTATCGCCCTCTGCTGTCAATGATCTAGTTTTCTTAGGGTTTGTGGGCATGATCGATCCACCAAGAAAAGGAGCTGCCGAGGCTGTTTTAAAAGCCAAACAAGCTGGCATTAGGGTAATTATGAAAACAGGCGATCATATTGAAACTGCCATAGCGATAGCCAAACAAGTAAATATCTTAGACCAAGATTCCAAAGGAGAGAATAACTTTCCTCTGGCCATGACTGAAGAAGATCTTAGTCCTTTATCTCAAGATGAGTTTGAGGAAACAATCATGCACGTTGATGTTTTTGCAAGGCTAACTCCAGATATGAAGTTAAGAATCTTAGAAACTTTGCAAAAAAAAGGACATACAGTCGCTATGACAGGAGATGGAGTAAATGATGTTCTAGCTCTTAAAAAAGCAAACATTGGTATTGCTATGGGAAAGATCGGGACAGATGTGGCTAGAGAGGCTAGTGACATCGTCTTAGCAGATGATAATTTTGCCTCTTTAATGGATGCTGTCGAAGAAGGTAGAGTTGTTTTTGTAAACACTAGACAAGCAAGTGCCTTTCTAGTTACTACTAACTTTGCAGAAGATATTATTATCGTTTTATCAATTGTTATCGGCTTACCCTTACCTCTACTGGCATCTCAAATTTTGTGGTTGAATTTAGTTACTGATGGTGTGGTTGATATTGCTCTGGCAGCTGAGCCCGGACACGGGGAAGTACTCTCACAGCCTCCGAGAAAAAAGGAAGAAAATATTTTATCTACAAAAATGTTAAGTTTTCTCTCGCCAATAGTATTTTTAATGGCTCTTACTACCTTGTGGGTTTTTATTGCATTTTTACCGCAGGGAATTAATAAGGCTAGAACTGGAGCCTTCACTATGATGGTTTTTACTCAGCTGATTAATATCTTTAACATGAGGAGCCTTGAGCTCTCTCTGTTTAAAATTGGCTTATTTACTAATAAATATATTATCGGTGCAGTAGCCTTATCCTTATTTCTTTTGTATTTAGCTATGACTAACTCTTTTTTAATAAATATTTTCCGTTTTGAGCCATTGACTAGTTATGAGTTAATAAAAATCGGCTTATTAGCTACCACAGTCTTTATTGTAGGAGAAGCTCACAAGCTAGGAAAAACTATTTGGAAAAAAAGAGTTGCGAATAAAAACATGTAAGCTACTTTACCTACAAGTCTCTTAAAAGTTTAAGCCTACAAAGAAATCTGAGCCAACAGATCATCCAAGTCAACTGTTGCTACACATACCACCTTATCAGCCCCTCCATAATAAACAAAAAGAGTCCCCTTCACAATAACGGCACCACAGGGGAAAACTACATTATCTACATCTCCTATTCTTTCAAACTCTTCTGTAGGCTTAAGGATTGGATAGGGTGTTCGATAAAGCACATTTCCTGGATCATCTTTATCTAAAAGCATAAAACCAACTCTATAATGATAATCAATGTCAGACACACCATGATAAAGCAACAACCAGCCTTGATCAACTTTTAAAGGAGGACCGGCAATACCAATTTTTTCTCCATCCCACCAATTTTTTCTTGGTTTTATATACTGCTCTTTTTCTAACCAAACATCTTCCTCCTGAAGATCCTCTAAATCATCAAGGTAATCAATGGCAATATCTTTGCCCGCCATGCGATGCAAAATTACATACTTACCGCCTACTTTTTCAGGCAACAGGCAACTGTTTTTATTGTCTGTTTCTGGTGAAGAAATAACCTTAGGCTCTGACCATTGCCAGTTGTGATTAATAAAATCTTTAACCGAAATTGAAGATAAGGCTACTCTAGGAGGATGAATTCCATCATAAGCAGTATAAAACATAAAAAATTCGTCTCCTATTTTTGTAATACGAGGGTCTTCGCAACCAGACAATCTACCTGCTTCTCTTTTTTGTTCAAACTCTTTTCTAGGCACATAAATCGGCTCATGAAAACGTTTAAAATGAAAACCATCATCACTTTCTGCTAAACCTAAAGTTGAAGTATTGTCAGGAGACTGAGCCCTGTAAACTAAAAAGAATTTGCCATCTTCGTAAACAGCTGCAGGATTAAACACAGAATTAGCCTCCCAAAAATTTTCTGTTCTAGGCACTAGTATCGGATTGCGATGAAATTTCGTCAGGTGAAAAACCTCCTTAAAAGGATTGTCCCTCATGCTTTTCATCAATACCGGCAGGCTTACTTGAGCCAAAGAACAATGGTTGTCAGCTGCTCCATAATAAATCCTTAAATTATTATTCTCAATCAAGGCTGATGAAGGAAAGATAACATCAGAAATAAAGCCCTTTTTTTCATAATCAGCTTGTGGTTCTAAAACAGGGCCAGGAGTACGAGCCACAATCTGCTGTGGGTCTGCCAGATCCAATAAAACTGTTTCAATGCCAAAAATTCTTTTTTCTTCAGTGTAATAATTTTGGATATGAGCATAGGTCAACAACCAACCTTCTTTGGTTTTAACAGGCACTGCCCCTACCTCTATCTGATCATTATCAATGCGCCTAAGATTTATTTCATGTTGATCAATTTCTTGATACCATTTTTCCCAGAAGCCCGGGGACCACAAATCTTCAATAGAGTCTAATCTAGCAACTGCTATCTTGGCTGGAGGACGATCTGTGTTAGGAGTTAATATAGCAACATACTGGCCATCAATTTTTTCAGGTAATAAAGCCATCGCCTTAGCATTAAAATGAGTCACCAAGTGTTTTTCTTGTATGGTTTTTAAATCTTTGCTGATAGCCAAAGCAACCCTAATCCCATCTGCCTCAGGTGGATATTGAGCCAAGGCTGTATAAAAAATAAAATATTTTCCCTCGATTTTTGTAACTCTAGGATCTTCGCAACCATACTTTTCCCATTCATATTCAGGAACAATCAACTGTCTTCTGTTGGTTAAATCAAAACCGTCTTTACTTTGGGCATAACCAATAGTAGATAAGTTTATCCGATGACCCTTGTAGTCTTTATCTTCTGACAAAGCTCGATAAAGAAAATGATAAACTCCAGCTTCATCCTTAACTACACTTGGATTGAAAACTGCCTTTGCTTCCCATTCGTTATTTTTAACTGGAGAGAGAATAGGATTATTTTCATATCTTTTCGCAGTAGGGGCTTTTCCATTATGATTCATAGTTTAAAAAAATTAGTTTTTCTTAATAATTTTTTTCACTTGAGAGATAGCTTTTTTAATACCTTGTGGTTTCTTTTTGCTTTTAGCAATAATAGTCGGCTCTAATTTAGCATCACCGCTTGTTTTAAGCTGATGCAAAAATTGATTTAAGTTAGCAGTGGCCACACACACATAAGAATCAGACCCACCATAATAAACAAATAGGGTTTGGCCAATAACAACTGCTCCGCAAGGATAAACCACCCCTGCCTTAAAACCATCATTTTCATACCACTGTTGGGGCTCTAAAATTGGCTGGCGAGAACGATACAAAACCTGGGTAGGATCATCTAAGTCTAACAACATAGCGCCAACCTTATAAGGATGACCCTCTTTGTCATCAACAGCTTGATAAATCAATAACCAGCCATCTCTAGTCTTAATAGGAGGGGCTCCAGCTCCAATCTTTCTGCTATCCCACCACAGTGGAGATCTAGGACTAATTTTGTACTGTCCCCTTAGATACTCTCCTTTGGAAAAATCTAAGTCATCTACAAAGTCAATCAAAATATCAGGGAAGACTCTATGGAAAACAACGTATTTCCCGTTTATTTTTTCAGGAAGAATACAGGCGCTTTTGGTAACAGTGCCAGGTTTAGAAATCAAAACAGGATGGGTCCACAGCCAATTATGATTTAAGAAATTTTTAATTGAAATTGAGGTTAAAGCAACACGAGGCTCAGAATATCCATCAAAGGCCACATATGTCATATAAATTCTGTCATTAATTTTAGTTACTCTTGGATCTTCGCAACCCCCACAGCCTGCCGAAGCAAATGCCATATTTACCTCACCTGGTTTTACAGCTGTCTCAAAAGGCTGGGTTGGAATAAAGATTGGTTTTTTTAACCTTTCTTCAACATGAACCCCATCATTACTGGTTGCATAACCTATAGAAGAAACATAGTCATGGCCTTGAGCTCTGTAAAATAAATGCACTTTATCCGCATCATATAAAGCAGCGGGGTTAAAGGTAGTAAAAGACTCCCAGTTATTGGATTGATTTGGGGCGATAACTGGATTTTGTTGCTCTCTATTTAATTGAGCTTTTTTTCTAATTTGAATTTGATTACTAATGCGATAATTGGGGTAAATAGTTGCCCAGACAGCCTCACCTTCCACCAACCAATAAGCAATATAGCGATCCTTAATCTGAAGCAAATCAATAAACTCAATCGCTTTCCCTCCTATTTGATCATTCATCTCCCAAACAGGCTCACTATGCCTCCAGATTAATTGAGGATTATCGCCCTTACTAAAAGCTGCTGCTCCCACATAATATTGTTCATGATCATGATAGTGATAAAAAACCATAACCCCTTCAGGCACAGGGAAGGCATTCTGAATGAGAAGCTTATTGTGGTCAATAAACTCACTGGCCGGAGCCAACTGATGAAAGTAGCGATCGTTGAGAAAAGACCGCATTTGTGATCTGATTGAGGGATATTTCCTAACTCCAACAGTTTGAGTAAAAGATCTTTTAAAAACAAAGCCATCATCGCTTTTGGCTGTTTTAACAACACGCTTTGTTTTTTTGTTTTGAACAACTAAATAAACATTTTGTTGATGTTCGCAAAAATATATATCGTTTGAACCAAAATTACTTTGATTCTGCTGAGTGAGGTCGAGAATCTTAATCATTAATCGCTGGCATTTATGGTTATTATTTTAGTATACGAAGGATTAAACAATCAATCAAGACTTAGTCGGAAAATTCAATTATTATTGATGTTTGTAAACTAATAGAAGATACTCAAACTATATCGCAGTCAATGCTTGTGTCTCTTTAATAAAAATAAATGCATCATAGCGTTGAGAAATCAAGGTTGTTACATAGTTTCCTGCTTCTCGCTCAGGATTATAAACCACCCCTTTAGCTCGATGGCCTCGTAGCTCAGTTAACTCTGGTGGCAACTCCTGATCAGTTAAAAATAAGATAAAAGAATCGTGCCCTAATCCGCTTAAAAAATGCTCGATGCTACCAATCCTAGCCTCTGGAACAGTCATCACTTGCAGCTGATCTCCCCATTCTCTACCCGCAGCTACATTACCCTGGTTAGTCCCAAAGCCAATGATAAAAATTCTATCTTCACCATATCTTTCTCTTAACAGTTGTCCAATATTAATCATACCCGCCCCCACCATATCTGTAGCTCTGGCATCACCTACATGAGTATTGTGTGCCCAAATTATGCCCTTAGCTCCATCTGAGTAATATTCTGTTAATCTATTAACTGTTTCTTTCATATACTCAACCCTACTATTCCATCCTTGAGGACCTTGAAAAGCGGAGTTTCGATAATAAAGTTCCCCATGTTTAGCTGCTAAAGCATTCTGTTTGGCATTAAAGAAAGCAGCGCCATTGTTTTCAGTGCTTTGTAATAATTCACTATTTTCTCTCAGCAAAGTAACTACACTGCTAACTTCAGCCTCACATGAATAATTTTGATTTAAGTAGTCATTAATATAAGCTGAAAAATCATCATCATAGACCAGTAAACATTGGTAGGCTTGTTGGACGCTGTTGGCTAACTCCTGATTGACCTGCTCTAAATAAACTAATACCTGTGAAATTGAGTCACTAACGCCATAAACATCTTTGCCATAAATCCCCACTCTCTGCTCTAAAGGCAGGGCTCGATTATACTCATGTAACCACTCTACTAGTTGTAAAAACTCTTCATTAGCCCACATCCAAGTAGGCCAGCGCTCAAAGCTTGCCAAAATTTCCCTCGCACTCATCTCTGTATCAGCTTGATGTTTGACATATTGGTTAACTCTGTACAAAGCAGCCCAATCTCCCTCAACAGCAATAAAGGAAAAACCCTTTTCTTGTATTAATTTTTTGGAAATCTCTCTGCGCCAATCATAATATTCTGCCGTACCATGAGATGACTCTCCCAGCAAAACATAGTTTGCATCTCCAGCTTGATCTGTAATTTCCTGCAGTCCCTGTTGATTCAATTGAATCAGAGGTAAGTTTTTCAAATCATAGGTTGGTTTGGCATTATTTTTAAAATAAATCACAGCAATCAAGAGAAACACTGGAAGAATAAGCAATAAAAAAAGGTTAATTATTGGCTTGGTTTGTTTATCTTCCATTGTTTAAGTTGTTAGTTACTTTAGTGACTATGCGCACTCTTTTTACTTTAAAAAAATATGGATGTAGTTTTTAAAAAGATATGTTACTATGGTATCAAAATATTTTTATAGCACCAACCGACGTTATTTAGATTTTAAAATAATAAAAATTAAAAAAAGGATTATCATGCCCTTAAATCCAGACACTGAATCTAGTTCAGTATCTCCCAAAAAATCAGGTTCCAAAAATCCCCTGGTGGTAATCATAGCTGTTGTGGTAATAGCTATTGTGGGTCTACTAATAGCAATTAAAGTAGGAGCTTTTACTCCTCCCGGATGGCTGATGAATATACTCCCTCCTGCTTTTTATCCAGGAGCAATGAGGCTATTAACTACTGACAGTGAAGAAGAAAAGTTTGCGGTCATGATGCAAACAGGCCAACCAGGAATTTGCACCATCACCCACCAAGACACTGGTGAACAAATGACCTATTATGTTAAAGATGATAAGTTCAAAATTGAAACAACTGAAACTAGAGATGGTGAAACTATAGAAACCCTAATCATTAATGACGGAGAATATCATTACTTTTGGTCCTCCACTGAACCGGTAGGTACTAAAATGAAAATTGTGCAGCCTGAAGAAATGCCTGAAGCAGAAGAATTTGATCAAGATTATGATTTTAGTTGGGACTTTGATGATTTTGAATACGACGATGATGTAGAAACACCTTATGATATTACCTGCAGGTTTACTAATGTGCCCGACAGCACCTTTGTACCTCCAGCAAACATAGAATTTATGGATATGTCGGATATGTATGGGTCTGATTGGTTTGAGTATGAAGAAACAATGGACATTCCTGAATTTGACGAAGAGTCAATGTCTGAATTAGAAGATTGGGCCCAACAGATGGAGGCTCAATATAGTACTGAGTAAAAATTAGTCACCAATCAAACTCTAATTTTTAACTAAAGTTTGTAATAAGGACATCTATTAAGTGATTAACTTGGACGAAAAAATCCATGACCACTGTGGAGTTTTTGGAATTTTCGCCCCTGAAGAGGAGGTGGGGCGTTTAACTTACTATGGCTTACTTGCTCTTCAACACAGGGGTCAAGAATCAGCTGGCATAGCTGCTAGTAGTCAAAACCACATTTCCCTTCATAAAGATATGGGTTTAGTGGACCAAATCTTTACTGAAGATATTATTAATAAGTTACAGGGCCAAGCTGCTTTGGGACACACTCGATATGCTACTGAAGGTGCTTCAAAATTATCAAACGCTCAACCCATTCTTTTAACTGCTTCCTTTGGTGAGTTCGCCCTTGCTCATAATGGGAATTTGGTTAATTATCAGCAACTCAAAACTTTTTTACTCAATAAAGGTCATTCTCTTAACACCAGCACTGATTCTGAAATTATTGCTAGATTAATAGCTGAAGCTAATGGCCAATCTTTCAAGGAAAAACTGATAAATGGCATTCCCCAACTTAGAGGTGCTTTTAGCCTAGTTATCCTTACGTCAGATAAACTATACGCCATTAGAGATCAATGGGGAGTAAGGCCCTTAACCCTTGGTCAAGTTAACGGTAAGGGATGGGTGGTAGCTTCAGAATCAACTGCTATTGAGTCTATTGGCGGAGAAGTGATTCGTGAGATAAAACCTGGAGAAATGATTGAGATGTCTGCAACTGGGATGGATTCTTTTCATCAAATCAAAAACAAAAATACTGGTTTTTGTATCTTTGAGTATGTTTACTTTTCCAGACCAGATAGTACTATCAACAGTTCTTTAGTTCATCAAACAAGAGTTAGGGCTGGCCAGCTGCTAGCAAAAAAACATCCAGTAAAAGCAGACTATGTCATTGGAGTTCCAGACTCTGGCACTTCCTCAGCCTTAGGCTACAGTCAAGAAAGTAAAATCCCATTTCAAGAAGGATTGATAAAAAGCAGATATGTGGGAAGAACTTTTATCCAACCTTCGCAGCGAATTAGAGATCTGGGGGTGAGATTAAAGTTCAGCCCCTTAGCTGAGGTACTAAAAGATAAAACTATTATAATAATCGATGACTCCATAGTAAGGGGCACAACACTCAAGCAGCTAGTTAAACTTCTCAAAAGTAAAGGAGTAAAAAAAATTCATTTAAGAATTACCAGCCCTCCCTTTAGGCACCCCTGTTTTCTAGGTGTCGATGTTTCGCGATATAAAGAGTTGATCGCTAATAAAAATACTATAGAAAAAATTAGAAAAGAGTTGGGGGCTGATAGCCTGGCTTATTTATCACTAACTGATCTCAAAAAATCTATTAAAGTTAAAATGCCTTTTTGCACTGGTTGTTTTAATAACAAATATCCAGTTAAAAAAGAGTCTTAAATTACTTTTTGTTCTTTTTCTCCCTGTAGTCTCTCACTGCTTCAGCCAGGGCGTTAGCTGCTAAAACTGAACAATGCATCTTTGATGAAGGCAGTTGTCCCAGCTCAGCTGCTATGTCCTTGTTTTTTATCTGCAAAGCTTCTTTGATTGTCTTGCCCACGACTAACTGCGTAATCATGCTGCTGGTAGCAATAGCAGCAGCACAACCAAAAGTTTCGAATTTGATATCCTTAATTACTTCTTTTCCTTCTTTATCTTCCTCAATAATTAAATAAAGCTTCATTACGTCGCCACACACAGCATTACCAACGGTTCCAACTCCGCTGGCTTTCTCAAGGCTGCCAAAATTTCTAGGATTTCTAAAATGATCTAAAACTTGAGGTGAGTAATTCATGATTTAAATGGAGAAATAGCTCGTAAATTTGAAACTACTTGAGGTAAAATTTCAGCAACCTGCTCAATCTCTTGTGGTTTGGTGAATCTGCCTAAAGTCAGCCGCAGCGACCCATGTGCCTGAACTGGAGTCAAGCCCAGGGCTGTTAGAACATGGCTGGGCTCAAGTTTGGGAGAAGAACAAGCTGAGCCGGTTGAAGCAGCAATTCCATGCTGATCCAGTCCTAAAACTAATGACTCACCCTCCACAAAATCGAATCTAAAATTAATATTATTAAAAAGTCTCAGCTTTGGATGGCCGTTTAAATAAGAGTGAGGGATAGTAGATAAAATTTTTGAGATTAACTGATCTCTTAATTTTTTGATCTTTTTTGACTCTTGAGCAAGGTCGTCAAAAGCAATCTCAGCAGCTTTAGCAAACCCCACTATACCTGCCACGTTTAAAGTAGAAGGTCTCAAGTCTCTTTCCTGTCCTCCTCCATGTAAAAGAGGCGAGATTTTTATCCCATTTTTTTTAAATAAAAAAGCAACTCCTTTAGGCCCATATATTTTATGAGAAGAAGTAGTTAGCAAATCAATATGACTGCGATTGACATCAATTGAAAGTTTACCAAAAGCTTGGGCTGCATCAGTATGAAAAATAGCACCTACCTTTTGACATAGTTGGCCAATCTCCTTAATCGGCTGGATGGTCCCGATCTCATTACTAGCATAAATCACTGAAACTAACAAAACCTGCTCATCTAACATTTTTTCTAATTGTACTAAATCAATCAAGCCATGATGATTAACCGGAATAAGTTCTACCCTGTAACCTTGAGTTTCAAGCCAGTGAGCGCTGTTTAGCACACACTCATGCTCTATGGGAGAGATTAAAATTTTATTTTTCTTAGATTTATTAGCCAAAGCCACACCTTTTAAAGCTAAATTGTTACTTTCAGTAGCACTGCTCGTAAAAATAATTTCCTCAGGATTAGCCTGAATTGAATGAGCTAGCAATTCTCTAGCTTCTTCAACAGCCTGATCCGCCTTTATTCCAGCCCAATGAATTGAGGCTGGATTGCCAAATTTTTCATCAAAGTATGGCTGCATTGCCTTTAATACTCTAGAATCAACTGGAGTAGTGGCTGCATAATCTAGATAAATATTTTTAGCTGAGTTTGTCATCTAATAAATCTTGCAAACTAATATTGTTAACAGATTTAAGTAGCTCTTTTTGAATCTTAAACCAGGCATTTTTGGCCAAACACTTTTCATGTCTAGGACAACTAAAGACATCTTCCAAAACACAACCTGAAACTGCAATCTCCTTTTCTAAAGATCTAACAATATCTCCTAAATTAATTTCCTGAGGAGATTTAGCCAAAGCATAACCACCTGAAGCCCCTCTTTGTGAAATAACTAGCCCAGACTGCTTTAATTCATAAATAATTTGCTCTAAAAATGTATGGGAGATATCTTCACCCGCAGAGATGTTTTGGATTGGCACTACTGAATTGGTTTGGGCTAAATAAAGCATAGCTCTTAAACCATATTCTGTCTTTTTAGAAAACTTTAACATTGTTTTTAATCCTGACTAGAATAATCATATATAAAATTAATCATGATTATAAAACAAATTTTTTAAAAATCAAAAGGAGGACTTATGAATAGATATTTAAAAATTATTCTGAGAGACTATCTCTCTTGTTGTTTCCAAAAACAAAAATATATAACATCTCTAAAATCCCAGCAGTATTAACAATAAACAGAATTATAAACCACGCTTTATCATTTTGACGAGCTGATTTCCACAATGCCATCCCCTTCCACACAAAGGACCAAACAACCAAAATAATAATTATTATCGGAAGAATTCCTAGAATCCAAAAGTTTTCTAACATAAGTTACCAGAGTAGTTATTATTCAATTTGAAAACTTAATGAAACATTAATTTTAATCTCGGTTGCGCCTGTTTGAACATCTGTGGGTACTGCCGAATCTTCTAACATCATCTCTCTAGCGTAGATAGGTTGAAAATAATCCCCTGGACTAGATTCACTATAATTAACAATTTTTCCCAGCCTAAAACCAGCATTCTTAGCTGCCTGCTGAGCCTTTCTTTTTGCTTGTTCTACTGCTATTTGACGAGCCTCATCAAACAAGCCTTCTTTATCCTCAACATCAAAAGAGACACTGCCAATTCTGTTTGCTCCGCCCGCAGTTGATTGATCAATAACTTCATTAATCTGACCTATATCTCTTACTTTTACGGACAAAGAGGAGCTGGCTTGATAATCAACAATTCTGCGAACACTCTCACTCCAATCATAGTTAGGCATAATATTATAAGAAGAAGTTTTTACATCCTGATCAACATCAATACCCAATGCAGATAGTCTTTGTGTAATTTGTGAAATAACCTGGTTTATTTGTGACTGAGCTTCCTGTGGAGAATTACCGTTTTTTTCAACAGCCACAACCACGAAAGCTATGTCTGGCTGAGCTATTACCTCACCTTCACCAGTAACAGTAAAAGCATCCTCTTGATTAACAACAGTACTAGTAAAAGAAAAAGGAATTGGTCCTGCCAATTTAAAATATAAATAAACCCCAACAAAGAAAAAAGCTATTAAAAATAAGGGTAAAATAAAGTGTTGAGTATTTTTCATATATTTTAATTTTAGCAAAAAAACAAAAACACTGAAATATATTTTAAAACCATTACTTTCAATCAAACTATAGCATAATTACAAATCTAGAATATTAAGCCCGGTTTGTTTATCAAATTTTTTCTTAATCTCCTTTCCTAAAGGAATAACTAAAACCTCACATGTGCCTGATACTCTCGCTTCTACTAAATGACCAGCATAAGTTTTAAACTGATCATCTGCCAAAGTAGCATGGGCGTGTACTGACAAATCCCCCTTAAGTGTAGCAATACTACCAGTCAAATTAGTTAGCTCAAAAGCAAGATCGTATTTTTTTTCAGAATATTTTTGATTTTCAACAGAATAATGAGCCAGAGTTGTCTTGTCAGTGGCTCCAATACCTATAAAAAATCCAGAAACAATTTTTTCTTTTTTAGCTAAATCTAGTAAAGAAGCAATAATACTTCCACCTCGATTTATTCTAACTAAATATTTTGAATCTCTTTTTTGATAAACATATTGCATGATGTTATTCTAGTTATTTTTTATTATTTTAATAATAACATTTATTAAGACAGTAGATAATCCATATTAATAATGACTATTTATCAATATTTTGTTACCTTAATTTCTTGATTAATAGTGTTTGTCATAATAAAATAATTCCTTAATGATCACAAGATTAGAACACGAAGTCATCATCTCAGTTGATGAAAGTAAAGGGCAAGAAAACTCCTCTACGGTTCAATCAAAAGACAGCAAGGGCCCAAAAAATAAAAACGATGCAAATATCCAGAATCCAGAAGAAATGTTTGCAAACACCCTTGAATCAGTTGATTTATATTTTAGAGACTTATCGATTGAAGAAAATGAGCCCTTATCTCATGAAGATTTAATAAAAAAATTTCAAATATTAGAATCAGCTCAAAAAGAACTTAAAGCAGCTACTGGTCAAAGAAAAATATTCTTAGAAAGACTAGTCACTGTAACCAAAAAAGAACTTATTGCCAGAAACACTAGATTGGTCGTTTTTGTAGCTAAAAGATATATTGGTTTAGGAATCAGTTTTGAAGATTTAATCCAGGAGGGAAATCAGGGCTTGATCAAGGCTGTTGAAAAATTTGATTGGACTAAAGGTTTTAGATTTTCCACCTATGCTGCCTGGTGGATCCGCGCAAGTATAGTTAGAGCAATCAGTGAAAAGAGTCGGACAATTCGTCTCTCTTCCCAAGCCAATGATAAAGTTCAAAAAATAAAAGAGGTTTCTAGTGATTTATATCAAAAATTCAAACGAGAGCCAACTCCTGAAGAAATTGGTGAGGAATTAAATATAGATGGAGATGAAGTCAGAGAATTACTTCAACGTAATCAAAAAATTATTTCATTGCAATCTCCAGTTGTTCCAAGCTCTCATTATGGAGATCAAAATTCTTTAAGGCTAGAAAATGTTATTGCTGATTTCTCGATTTCTCCTGATAAATTGATCGAACTTATAGGAGATAGAGAAACAATACTTCAGGCTTTAGTAGAAATTCTTGATGAAAGAGAAAGAGGAATTGTTTTTTCTTACTTTGGATTTTTTGGCAAAAAACCATTAACTCTTAGAGAGGTAGGGAATCAATACAGTCTATCTACGGAAAGAATCAGGCAAATTATTAATATTGCGATTGAGAAAATAAAAGAAAGCAAATATCAAGGTTTGCTGTTAGAAATTTATCATTCTTCCTAAAATATCTTTTAAAAATATACTGCTTATAATCCCAAAAGTCTTGAGTTGATAAGAGAGTAGTTTTTAATTATTCTATAAGTAATAGTATCGTGACAAAAAAAGCTCAAAGATTGATTCTTATTACAACAGGGATTCTTATTTTTTTCTAAAGCATCCTTACTTAGGCGGTCAATAAATTATCAGAAGTTTCTGGCCGTGGGCCACATATGGCAGTATTTGTTTTTCTTGGACAAATTCGACACATTCATTATCAGTTTCTAAAACTATTATCCTTGAATCCTTATCTAAAATTTCTTCACACGATGGTCTGATTTCTTTTAACTCTATTTTTTCAATATTAGGCAAAAAATACATTAAAGTATCATTAAGTGAGAGATAGTGTTGATTAGCTTCCTGTGTAAAAATTAACTC
>CAYVBW010000016.1:0-21179 GCA_964449995.1 uncultured Pseudomonadales bacterium
TACCAAATACCAAATACCACATACCAAATACCAAATACCACATACCACAACCCCCTATGAACCTCGTCATCGTCGAATCGCCTACCAAAGCCAGAAAACTCGCTACCTACCTCGGGAAGGAGTTTAAAATTGAAGCCTCTGTTGGTCATGTCCGGGATTTGCCCAAAAGCAAACTGGGTGTGGATCTTGAAAATGACTTTGAGCCTACCTATGAAGTTCCGCACGGTAAGGGAACAGTGGTTAAAAAACTGCAAAAACTGGCTAAAGACGCTGATGCTATTTATTTAGCTATGGACCCAGACCGTGAGGGTGAGGCCATTGCCTGGCATGTTAAACATCTGCTGGAAGAAGCTGGATTAACTGATCAAGAGATTTATCAACGTAGTGTCTTTTTTGAAATTACTAAAAAAGCTGTCTTAGCTGCTGTTGAAAAGCCAGGCAAGGTTAATCAGGATTTAGTTGATGCTCAGCAGGCCCGTCGAGTTTTGGATCGGTTGGTGGGATACAAACTTTCTCCAGTTTTGTGGAGAAAGGTTCGCCGAGGTTTGTCTGCTGGTCGTGTGCAGTCTGTGGCTTTGCGGTTAATTGTAGAGCGGGAGCGCGAACGCGAGGAATTTAAACCTGATGAGTATTGGGAAATCGACGTCGCCCTAGATAGTTCTGAAAACATACCAAATACTAAATACCAAAAACCAATATTCACAGATGGCAAACCAGCTGACGATCTTCCCTTGGAAATACTCATCTCCAGCCTCAAGCAAATCAACAATAAAAAACAAGAAATCAGCAGCGAAGATCAGGCCAAGCCTGTCATTGCCGATCTTAAAAAGGCTGACTACGCAGTAACTGATGTCGAGCGCAAAGAACGCCGTCAGTCTAGTTATCCTCCTTTTACCACCTCAACTCTTCAGCAAGCTGGGGCTTATGTTTTAGGATTTTCAGCCAAACAAACTATGTCGCTGGCCCAGCAACTTTATGAAGAAGGTCTGATCACTTACCATCGAACAGATGCCATGAATTTAAGTGCCAGTTCAATTAAGATGGCTAGGTCTCATATTCAGGATAGTTTTGGTAAGAAATATCTACCTGAAAAACCTCGCTTATTTAAAGGCAAGTCTAAAAATGCGCAGGAGGCGCATGAGGCGATTCGTGTCACCGATGTTGGTATTACCCAAAAAATGGTGCCTTCACAGGGGGCTAAGCTGTCAGATCGACATGCTAAACTTTATGACTTGATCTGGCGCAGGTTTATTGCCAGTCAAATGACGCCGGCTGTTTATGATCAAACTAGCATAATTATTGAAGCGGTTAATTCTGCTAACAAAGACACCAAATATGAGCTGCGCTGCAGTGGCTCGATTATGAAGTTTCCCGGTTGGAGAAAGCTTTTTCCTGCTGGCCAGGATACTCAGCTGCCTGAAGTTGAGCCGGGTCAAAAGCTAGGGTTTTTGGACATCAATCCTCAACAAAAATTTACTCAGCCGCCTCCAAGATACAATGATGCCTCTTTAGTTAAAGAGTTAGAAAAACGAGGCATTGGCCGACCCAGTACTTATGCCAGCATTATTTCAGTTATTCAGGATCGGGCTTATGTGGAGCGTGAGGATAAAGCTTTTTGTCCGACTGCTATTGGCTACACAGTTAGTGATTTTTTGCTAGAGCATTTTCCCAATGTCATGGATTATGATTTTACTGCAGAGATGGAAGAAGATCTGGACCGAATTTCAAGAGGTGAGAAGGAATGGAAAAAGGTTATTGGCACATTTTGGCAGCCTTTGGAAAATAAAATTGACGATGTTGTTGAGAACGCAGAGCGGGCCCAGATTCCAGTAGAAAAAACCGGTGAAAAATGTCCAACTTGTGGTGATAAGGAGGGTGGAGAAGTGGTGTTACGTACTGGTAAATATGGCAAGTTTAAGAGCTGTAGCCGTTATCCAGATTGTGATTATACAGAGGATTACACTGAGACTTTGGATGACAGGCCCTGTCCACTTTGTGCTGAGGGAGAAATTGTGATCAAAAATACCCGTTGGGGAAAAAAGTTTTATGGCTGTAGCCGTTATCCTGAGTGTGATTGGGCTAGCTGGAAAAAACCAGAGCCAGGTTTGAAAGTTACCCAAGAGGAATGGAAAGAAATTCAAGCTAAAAAAGCAGAGTGGAAAAAGAAAAGGAGCAAGGGTAAGAAAAAAGGTGGGAAAAAAGCCAAAAAAGCCAAGAAATAGTATTGGCTATCGCCACCGGGCCGTACCAAATACTAAATACCAAATACCACGATACCGATAGCATGACCATCGCAATCTTTGGTGGGGCTTTTGATCCACCTCACCTGGGCCATCTCAAAATTATCAAGAGCCTGCTGGATCAGGAGATCGCTGATGAGGTGTGGTTAGTGCCAACCGGAGTTCATGACTTTGATAAACAAATGGCACTTTCAGAACATCGGCTGCAGATGCTAGAGTTATTACTGGATAATTTAGAAACATCTTTAAAAAATTCAGTTAAAATTAATAAATTTGAGCTAAACTCAACAGAAGTCAATCAAACTTATGATACGCTGCAGGAACTTGCTGCTCAGAATCCAGAAGAAAAACTGTCTTGGATAATGGGAGCTGATAACCTGGCTAAGTTTCATTTGTGGGATAATTATCAACAGATTTTAAGTAATTATTTGGTTTATATCTATCCTAGACCCGGCTATCTGATGCAGCCTTTATATACTGGTATGATTCCGATGACTGGAGTAGAGCAGACAAGTATTTCTTCGACTGAAATTAGAGAGTATATTAGTTCAGGAGATAAGGCAAAATTACAACTACCATTATCAATTTTTGAATATATTAAAAAGCATCAGCTTTATTTTTAATTTTTGAAAGGCGACAGGTGGCAAAAGCAAAATATAAACAGTATTATGAGAAAATGCTTGAAAAAGAGCAGGCATTATTTGATGAGTTTAAGCCGATTCATGACTTGTATAAGGCGGATAGAAATAAATTTCAGAATGAATTTAATCAAGTCGGCAGAAAGGTAGTTGAAGCAATTCATGATTGGGAGCGAAAACTGTGTTCAGCAATGGGGCGGACTCAATATGCCAAATATTCAGAAACTGTCTCAGAAAAGTTTTGGGATTTAATCAGAGAGGATTTTGACCAGATTGACATGGTTGGCGTTAAAATAGAGTAAACAAGGGAAATCGGGATTGGAGTTAGTTGAAATATGGTTAGAATTATAGTATCTTTTAAAAAAGATAATTAGTTTCACCACCGGTCCATACCAAATACCAAATACCAAATACCAAATACCAAATACCACCATGCCCCAACACACCACAAAACCCCAAACCACGGCAGACGGCTATTATTCAGAGGATGATCTAGGTTTTGACAGTGACGAGCTTGATTTAAGCTTCCTAGATGAAGAAGAATAGAATTTTGGAACCAGAATCTATCCTGCTCTTGTATTTTGTATGTTTTAACCCGCCGGTCGGTTTTACCACCGGGCCATACTAAATACCAGATACCAAATACCACAGTACCAGATACTATGGAGATCATGAAACTTGCTCTGGTTGTTCCCCATATTTTTATGCATCAGGAGATATTGCCTGAAGTTATTTTTTCCCCTGGAGAATTGGCTTTAAGTTTAGCTCATGGCTTAGTTAATCAGGGTCACGAGGTTACAATTTTTACTCCTGGCCCAATTAATAAATTTATTGTTGATAATAAACTCAAAAATCAGACGGCAGATCTAACCTTATTTAAAGAAGAGTTGTCACAGCGAGGCGATTCTTATATTGAGTTATTAAAAAAACACCCTCTAACCTTTATTACTTTGGCTAGGCAAGTCCAAGCTGAGATAACAGCTCAGGCTTATCAACTGGCAAATCAAGATGAATTTGATTTAGTTCATGTTTGGTGTAATGAAGAGGAGCTGGCTTTAGTTAATGAACAGCTCTGCCAAAAGCCGGTAGTTTTTAATCACCATGAGCCGTTTAATTTTCTAACACGCTATCGATCGATTTTTCCTAAATATCCTCATTTAAACTGGATTTCATTATCACTGGCGCAAAGAGAAACTTTTAATAGAGTTTCACTTGAGAATGTTAATTGGGTGGGCAATGTTTATCATGGCATAAATTTAGATAGATTTAAGTTTAATCAACAGCCTGAAGACTATTTGGTTTATATGGGTCGGATTATTCAGCCAAAAGGCGTTCATTATGCAATTGCTTGTGCTAAGGAGTTGGGAACCAAACTTAAAATTGCAGGTAAACATTATGCTGGCCACAGTAAGGATGAATATTGGCAAAAATTTATAGAGCCTGAAATTGATGGAGAGTTTATAGAGTATGTAGGTTTTATTAAAACTGATGAAGAAAAACAGGAACTATTAGGAAACGCCACTACCTTATTAATGCCATCAATTTGGCAGGAGCCATTTGGCATGGTAGTTTTGGAAGCTATGGCTTGTGGAACCCCGGTGGTTGGGTTCAACCAGGGTGGAGTTTCTGAAATCGTAAAGGTGGGGCAGAGTGGTTGGTTGGCTGATTATATGCCTGAGAAAAAAATTAATAAAAATGGAAAAAAGGTTGACCAGAGTTGGGCTCAATTAAAATTAGATCAAAATTTTCAGGAAAATGTCAGTCGGTTAGTTGATAATGTTAAAAAAATTAAAACTATAGATCGAACTAACTGCAGAAAGTATCTTGAAGATAATTTTTCATTAGAAAAAATGTACCAAGGGTATGAGGAGGTTTATCAAAAGCTGAAAACTACATAGCTCTGTTGGGCATTTTAAAACTAACAAGCCTGTTTGAAATTAAAAACTAAACCGGCACAACCCACCACCGGGCTATACCAAATACCAAATACCAGATACCCTAAATCACCACCAGCTCTGCCTTAATGTGTGGATGGGCTTCATAATTTACTAGCCGGAAATCATCAATCGTATACTGATCAATATCCTTAATTTTTGGATTGATTTTTAACAGCGGTAATCTTTTTGGCTTTCGTTTTATCTGCTCTTTAGCCTGCTTAATATGATTTTTATATAGATGCAGGTCTCCAATTGTATGCACAAATTCTCTGGCTTCTAAACCAGTAACTTGAGCCACCATCATTAGTAGCAAAGAATATTGGCTAATATTAAATGGTAAGCCTAAAAAAGCATCAGCACTACGCTGATAAAGTTGCATTCTCAGCTTTTTTTTGGTGACATTAAATTGAAAAAATGTGTGGCAAGGGGGTAAGCGCATCTCAGAGAGTTGAGCCGGATTCCAAGCTGAAACCAGCATAGCTTTGGAATCAGGTTGGGTTTTGATTTCTTCAATAACGTTTTTAAGTTGGTCTATGTGGCCACCTTTATAGTCAGGCCATTTGCGCCATTGATAACCATAAACAGGACCCAATTCGCCTTTTTCATCTGCAAAATCATCCCAATAGTGAATTTTTTTTTCTTGCAAGGCCTTGATATTTGTGTTGCCAGAGATAAACCACAACAGTTCATTGGCCATAATTTTAAATGGCATTTTTTTGGTAGTTATGATTGGAAAACCGCGTCGTAAATCAAAACGCATTTGATAACCAAAAGTACTTTTAATGTCATGAATACCTCTGGTTTTTTTGGTTTTTCCATTTTCTAAAACATGGTTGAGAGCGTTGAGATATTGTTGCATGTTTTTTAGTATAGCGGGGTTGTGATTTTGTATCCAGTGTTTCCCCTTGACAAGTATTTATTATGGGTATATATTCATAATTAGATTATTAATTATTTTAAAAAAGGAGGCAATATGCCAGGATTAGATAAAACAGGTCCTAGAGGACAAGGACCAAGAACAGGCAGAGGTTTAGGTATCTGCAGACCAGGAATGGGTTTGGGCGGTTATGGTATGGGAATGGGAATGGGTAGAGGATTAGGTATGGGTTTTGGCAGAGGTTGTTTTGGAATGCGTGGATTTTACGCTCCTCGCAACCAAAAAGTAGCTCTGGAGGAAGAGAAGGCCCTACTGCAAGAGGAAAAAGAGATGATTGATGAGGAATTGTCTGCAATTGATGAAGAGCTTTCTGCCTTAGAATAAGTCTGATCGATAGCACAGAGGGGAAAATAGGAGTCAACTTCAATTTTCCCGCTGTGCTATTATTTAATATGGTCGCCCTTAATTAACCACCGGGCCATACCAAATACCAAATACTAGATACTAAATACTGGATACCAAATACCACCATGCCACGACCAAGACTCTGCAGAAGAATTAGATTTGACCCCGAAGTAGTGTATTTTAAACCTAGGGGTGTGCCAATGAGCTACTTAAAAATAGTTGAGTTAACTTTAGAGGAAGTTGAGGCTTTAAGATTAAAAAATATTCAAAATTTGTCTCAAGTTGAGTGTGCCAAAAAAATGCATACTTCTCAAAGTACTTTTCAAAGGATTCTTGCCTCTGCTTATCAAAAAATCTCAACAGCCTTAATCGAGGGCAGAGCAATTAAAATTTTAAAGGAATAAAAATCAGTTGCTCTTATTCCGCCACTCCGCCATACCAAATACCAAATACTAAATACTACGGACCCCCTTCCCTGCTTTTTCCAGCAACTCCTTGGCATAACCATCTGAATGTTCGTGTTGATATACCACTTCCTTGAGGGGAGTACTGCTTAGCAAGCGTGCGCAGGCGGGGCAGGGCATCAGGTTGATATAAAGTGAGCAGCCATCCAAATCGATTCCTTGTTCATGTATTTGAATTAGCATTTCTTGCTCAGCATGACTGGTGTCATAGTGGCCTGGTTCTTGAAAACCAGTTAAGTTTTTTTCTTTAGTTGCCCCTTTGTGCAGCATATAGGTTTCATAAGGGACAACCTTATTGTGAGTGGCTAGTAAAAATTTATTGTCTTTGGCTAAAACAGCTCCAGTTTGGAAAGTATAATCAAAAGAACGCAGGCTGGCTTGTCGGGCGAACTCTATTAATTTTTGATCAGTATATTTTTTTCCGGCCTCAGCTTCTACTTTCGGCAGTGTGGGTTTAATTTTTTGAAAATAATTCAAGGCCTCAGCTTTGTTAGTAAAGGAGCTTACCAACTTGTATAAGGTTTTTTTTTCAGTGATTGTCTGGTATTCATCTCGGTAATGAAAAGCCCTGTGCCACGAGCCATTAATGCCTATGACGGCGCTCCAGTTGCCTTGTTTAAGGATTTTAACTGCCTTTTTTTGGGGGTAGGTAAGGATAAAGATAGATTTTTGTGTGTTTTTAGGTAATTTTTTTAAAGCTTCTTTTAATCTTTTTAAGCTAAGGGTTTTAAATTGGGGTGAGTTTTCTAGGCCGGCAATATATTTTTCAGTCACGCAGCCCCAAACAATAGGTTTTTTAGTGACAATTTTTTTTGAAAGCTGAATGATGCGTTTGGCAGAAATTTCGCGAGGTCCAAGGATAAAAATTGGCTTTTTTTGGGTGAATTGCTTAAGGTCAGAGGCCTTGATTTCAGACCATTTATAAAGTGTCATGCCTGATATTTTTGTTCAAACTTTTTAAAAAGTTTTTTAATTTTTTTTGCTTCTTTTTTGTATAGATCGGTATTTTCAAGCGGGGTGTATTGCAGTTTACGATAATGCCATTCACACAAGTCAGCTTTGTCAAAGGGGATGAACTGGACGTGTAAATGATCAGTAACACTCATTTGAGCTTCTGGGCCTCCCTCTCTAATAACAGTCCACATACCTTTGTAGCCGTGAACTTTTTTTATTATTTTTTTTGCTAGGTAGGTAAACTTACGGATGGTTTCCCATTGTTGGGAACTTAACTCCTTAGGTGATCTAATGTGTTGTTTGGGAACAGCCATCAGCTGGCCATCAATATATGGATAAAGATTAACTGTTAGCGCGATTTCATTTTCTTCAATTAAGATGTATTTATTTTTTAGATCACAAAAAACGCATTTGCCGGTATTTTGCCAGATTTTGTCGTATTCTCCATTAACACGGGCATTTTTTTTATATTCTTGATCTTGTTCTTGAGTAGTGTTTGACATTGTTGTCAGTAGATTGGATAAAACTATTTGTCTCTTAGTGGATTTTTACCATTATCTAAAAAATCTTTAAGAACCTCGTTGAGCTGGGCACTGACTCCCTTTTTTAAAATTTGGGTAGTGGAAATAAAGGGAGATTGTCTCTCAACTAGTTCTACACGTCCGCCATAATCAATGACTGTTTTATATTCTGCTGAGGTTTGGTAGCCATCATTCCAGCTTTCTTTAACAGTCACAAAAACATCTGGCTTAAGGGCTTCAATAGTTGGCTGGTTGCTCATTTGGGGGATGATGGTGATAAGATCAACAAAGCGAATATAGCTGAGCATTTCAGCCCTGATTAGTTCATCAAGGATTGGACGATTAGGCCCTTTTAGGGAACTAACTGTTTGGTTGCTGCTAATACCAACTACAAGTACGTCTGCTAATTTTTTTGCCTCATGCAGATAGCGGACTTGGCCCACATGCAGCATATCCCAGGCACCAGCAGTGTAGACAATGGTTTTATTTTTAGAGCGCACAACTTCACCCACTTGGGCTAGTTGGCTAGGTTTAATCAGCCTTTGCTTCCAATTGAATTTCATTTTTTTTGTATTTCTATTGCGTTATGTGGCTTAAATTTTAAAATTAAAATCTCAATAGGATTAAGTTACCATTCTTTTTTAAGCATTGCCAGCGTAATTATTATTTTATTGTCAATGAAACCAAGTTGCGCTGAATTAAGTATTTTTTTGTTCTTAAATAGTGGTCATTTTGTGACAAAAATTCATAGGGATTGTGCTGCAGGAATTTATAAAAATCATAAAAAAGAAAAAAATCAACAAGCTGGTTAAGTAGCTTAGTATCAGGAAGTTCTTGTCCTCCTCGTTTGTGATAGCCAGAGTAGAGGAAATACTTTCTTATTTTTTGGGCAGCTTTATATTTGCAGTCTATTAATAAAAAGGCTAGTGTGCGGGCTAGGTCAATGATAGGAGGTCCAAGGCTGACTTTTTCAAAATCTAGAATTCCGGTAATCGTAAGAAAATTTTGATTTTTTGTTTGATGGACATCAAGGGCGAATTTTTTTTGATTAGGATTTGTTTGAAAATAGCTGCTTGGCATAAAATTGAATAAAATATTGCTGCGCACAAAGTCCAAATGTAATATTTGATTACTTGGATGTTTTTTTAGCTTAGTTAATAATTGTTCAAATTGTACAAAAGCTTTTTTTTCAATAGAAAGCTTCAGTTTTTGTTCAACTGCTTTCAAAACATTTTTTTGATTAAAATAATTGATCATTTCTTTTGTTTTTCTCTCTAACATACGTGTTTCACTATCATATAAATTTTGAGTTTTTATATCAAAATTTGAAAGTTGGTGATGTAGAGAACCCAAAACTTGACCTAACAATTTAATATGCTTCATTGAGTAGTCTTCCCAATTAATGGTTATTCCGGGCAAATAATTGTATAAACAACAGTAGTATTTTTTTTGATTGAGTGAAATTTTTATGATCGCTTGACTATTTTTTTTAATGGAGTGACGGGTGGGCCAGTCTTTTTTTGCTAAATAATCTGAGACCTGATTGGCAGCTTTAATTTTTTTGACAATACCAGGCTCTGATTTGTAAAAAATTAACCCCAATTTTTCTCCTGAATTTAACTCTAAAGGCACAACTGTATTGCGGTATCCAGATTCAAAAGCAGGAATTTGCTTTATTTTTTCTGAAAGTTGGTATTGCTCCAAAATTTTTTCTATTAATTTTGGACTGGGTTTGATCGGCATAAATGGTGAGTAAATGATAAAAACAATAATTTCGGGTTATAATTAGCGATCTATTATATCTAATTAATTCTGATTATATTCCCCGCTAGCTTGTCCTGCTTAGCGGGAGGAACAAATCAGAATGGGGGTTCTAGGGGGATTCCCCCTTAGTGGAGCTTTAAGGGTCTAATACCCCTTAAAGCGACAGGGGAGCAGGCTTTGTTCTTGCAAAGCAAGACAAAATGCTGAGGGGTGAAACCCCTCAGAAATGAGCTCATATCTATTACTAATATTAATTTGCGAATTTATCTAAAGGTTATGAAAATTACAGCTATTAAGACTCCTATTGTTAAACAAAACGACAACCTGCTACAGTTAATTGTCCAAAATGTAAAGCAAGTTCCGGAGAAAAGTGTATTAGTAATCACCTCTAAAATTATTAGTTATAGCCAGAATAGATTGGTTCCGATTGAGGCTGGCACCAGGGAAGAAAAACATGAGCTAGTGAAAAAGGAGGCTGATGCCTATTTACCTAGCAGTCATTCTCAATACGATATCATGCTGGCTATTAAAGACGGACATTTTAATGCCAATGCTGGCATTGACGAGTCAAATGCTGATGGCCATTATGTTTTATGGCCTGAGAATTTGCAGCAGGAGTTAAATGAGATTTGGAAGTTTATAAGAAATCATTATCAGGTAAAGCAGGTGGGTGTAATTGCCACAGATAGTCGCACTTGGCCGTTGCGCTGGGGTGTAGTTGGCACCTGTTTGGCTCACTGCGGCTTCAAGCAATTAGCTGATTTTAGGGGTAAAAAGGATTTGTTCGGCAGGGAAATTAAAATGGTCCAGTTAAATATTGCTGAAGCAATCGCTTCTGCTGCGGTTTTAGAGATGGGAGAGGTAGCAGAGCAAACACCGCTGGCATTAGTAGAGGAGATTAAGCACATAGAGTTTCAGGATCGCGAACCTTCAAAACAGGAGCTTCAATCACTAAAAATAGCAATTGAAGACGATATGTATCAACCATTTTTACAAAGTGTTCCTTGGGTGAAAAAGAAAAGTAATAATTAATTTTACTGCTTAGCAAAGCTGAATTTCAAATACTGCAGTTATCTTATAGATCTGCAAAATCTTCTTCCAAAATTACAGTTTCCTCAAGTTCTTGCAAGATAACATCAAGCTCATCACTCTCACTAACCTCAGGCATAGCTTGTAACTCCTCGTCTTCAGCCAACTCTCCAGCAGGGGTAGCAACCTCAGTTTCTAGCAATATATCTTGGTCTTCAACTACTGCTTCTTCTGTTATTTCTTGACCAAAGTCACCAAAACGATATTGATAATATAATGCCCCTAAGGCTGTCGCAAAAAGAGCAACCAAAACTAAGATAAATAAAAGATTGTTTTTCATAAGAGTAGATGTGGTTAGTAATTGTTATTTAATAATTTACTGCTACTCAGTTTGACTTATGGCAGACTGGACTGCTGTTGTCATTTCTAACACAACTTGCTGAAACTGTTGTCTAGCTTGCAGGGCTTCGTCTCTGGCTGCTAGGGCAATTTGTCTTTGTGCCTGATACTGCTCAGGATCAACCTCTTCAAATTTAGCCACTGCACCATTGGCTTTTTCTATGGCTTCTTCTAGCAATAGCATCGCATTGCTAAAACCATCCCTAGCTTCTGTCATATCAACGCCTTCAGCTTCAAGTAGATCAAATCTAGCTTCAATTTTGTCTGCAATTTTTGTTAAGCGTTGATAGTAAAAATTAAAGCGTCTTTGTAGACGGTTGGCATGAATAGCAGTAACTCGCTGTTGGGCTTGAACTCTTTGCTCAGTTGGCTGTGAACCTGGATCGTCAATTTGTTGAATTTGAATTCTGGCTTGGTTATCAGCCTCGTCAGGCAAGGGGACTGTTCTTTGCTCCTGACCAGTGTCTTGAACAACATCTTCAGCCTGAGCTGTTTCTGGCCGACTGGTTCTAATCTGGCCAGGCTCTTCAACAGCCAGTGCCGGAGAAATTGTAGCAAACAATAAACAAGGAATAATAAAAAATGAGACTTTTTTCATAGTTGGAGTTTGTACTTTATAGAGTTATTTATATTCACTAAGTATCAGTATAAGAGATTATTGCTCAGAAGTAAATAACTGGGCTACTTGTGAAATTAACTCAGAATCATTGAAATATCTGTTCAGTTGTGTTTGCCAGTTTGGATCTTGCACGCTTATTAGGGGCTCAACTCCACTTCCTTCAATTGGAGTACCATCTTCACGCAGGGTTAGGTGGTGAACTAAGAAGATGGAGTATTCTTCGCTGTCGCTGATCTGTCTTTCTAAGGGAAAAACCCGTTCAATTGTGCCCCAGCCCATGGTAGTTGTACCTACCAAAACCCCGACATTGTATTTTTTGATAACACTAGCCATAACTTCGCCAGTGGATTGAGTGTTCTCGTCAATCAACACTACCACTTTTTTATAACGTACCAGGCTAGGTAGCCAGCCGGTGCGGGTTTTAAAATCGCTAACTTTTCCTTGTTGAATAAACTGATAAGCATATTGGTTATTGCCAATAAAAGGTCCTAAAAAGTAGGGCAGACCGTCAATGGCTCCGCCAATATTACCTCTTAAATCTAAGATAAGAGTATCAAGCTCTTCACCGCGATCATCAACCTTTTCAGTTACTTCTGCTAATTCCTGGACAGTTGTAGGAGAGAATTGCTTAATTCTTAAATAGAAAATTTGTGGAGTTAGTAGGTGCCATTGCATGGTGGGATTAACTCCAGCCTCATCATAACGGCTGCGAGTAGTCTCATCAGCTAGGGTTTGATGAGCAGCTTCTATTTGAGCCAATCGCTCTTGAGCTTCAGGGCTCTCATCATCTACTAGGGCTTGAGCCTGTTGTTCATAAGCTTGAGCTATTTCTTCTTGGGAGGCTTCTGGATCGACTTCTAGGGCTGCATAGTGATCGGCTTCAGGATCAATATTACTTACTCTCTCTACTAATTCTTGCTCCAGCTGTTGTGAATACAAACGACTGCGGCCAAAAGGTTCAAGGTTGGCTAGTACCAAATCAGCTAGTTGTACTGCAAACTCTTCCTTAATTTCCTCGTCAGGATATTGATCTAGTAACTCTAAGATTTTATTATCTAAATCTTTATAAGTTTGGATTTGTCCCCCAAGAGGTTGCGCGGTTAGATTTTCGATGGCTGCCACATGCAAAGTTACAAATTGAGGTTCATTAATAGTGTCCCAATAATTTTCAATAATAACCTCTCTCACTTCCTGTAAAAATCCTAGATATTTATTCGCTGGTTCTTGTTCTTGCTGGAACAACTTATTAAGTAGTGGTATTTGGGATTGGTGATTAGCGATAAATAATCCGCCGGCAAGACCAATAATGATTGCAATAATAATAGGCAAAACCAGAGGAGATCTTTTTTTCATAGCTTGAGTCATTTTTGATTACTTGTTGTCATTTTTATTAAGTGAGCTATTACTATAGCGTGGTTTTTTAGATGGTTCAAGAAGTGAGAAACTACGAGACTTTTATTTATTATATGTAGTATTGTGTGTAATAAAAACATACTCTTGAAAAAAAACTCAAGTGTTGTAAAATTTGACTTTGTGTTTTTAAGGCTAAAACCTAAAATTTAAAAACTAATTTTATTATTAATTAATTAGTAATTAGTTAGTGAAAAAATGAGAAATCCAGAAATAGAATCATCCGCTCCAGTGACTCCAAGAGACATCTTGAGAATTGAGTGTCGTTTTCGAGAATTGTTAAATGATCAAGCTAAAAGTAGTCGAGAAAATAATGGCAATGGGCAGTTTTGTAATGATGAGGATGATGTTTGTAGAAGATTGGCGTTAGAGTTTCCTTTGAGAGCCTTTTTAGAGTGGCAAGCTTGTCAAGCAGCTATAGCGGAGTATAAAAAACGCTATCCTGAGGAGTGGGAAAGTTTTGTTAAGAGTAATGGCTCTGGTGATAATCATCATGGCAACAATAAAGAGTGAGTTTGCTAATGTTGTATTAGCTTAACTTTTTTTCATAAAACTTGTTGTATACTATTCTCCATGCAAGTATTTTTAATCGCAGCCATTACGTTGGATGGTTTTATTGCTCAGCACACAGATCAGCCTTCAACCAAGTGGACTAGTCAAGAAGATAAAGACCATTTTCACAAAAAGACTCAACAGGCTGGTGTGATTGTCATGGGCAAGACGACTTTCGACACTATTAGCTTTGCCTTGCCCCAAAGGTTAAATATTATCTACACAACTGAGTCTCGGGAAGAGTTGGCATCCAGAATGAACTTAGACCAAAATCAGCTAAGGGATGAAGTTTTAAGAACCACCGTGCTTGACCCCAAAGACTTAATCTCTCAATTGACACAAGAGGGCTTTGAGCAAGTGGCAATTTGCGGAGGCAGCTCAATTTACACCCAATTCATGCAGGCTAAATTAGTGGATAAGTTGTTTTTAACTGTTGAGCCGATTATATTTGGCAATGGCATTAAATTGTTCAATCAGCCTATAAACCAGAAATTAAGCTTAATTTCCAGTAAACAGCTAAATGAAAAAGGAACATTGTTGTTAGAATATGACTGTGAATCAAAATAAAAACTCTCAAGCAGAAAATATACGGGTTAAAATCAAGCGTTTTGATAAATCTTTGCCTTTGCCTAAGTATCAAACAAAAGGGGCGGCAGCGTTAGATCTGTATTCTCGTCAAGATGGGGTCATCAAGCCTGGTGCTGTTAAATTGGTTCCGCTTAATATCGCGCTGCAGCTGCCGCCAGATTATTGGGTTTTAATGTCTGCTCGCAGCAGCCTATATAAAAAGGGTTTAATGTTGGCTAATGGGATCGGGGTTGGTGATTACGATTACAGAGGAGATAGCGACGAATATCAAGCTGCTTTGTTTAATTTTACTAAACAGGAGGTAAGGATTAAAAAAGGCGAAAGATTAGTGCAAATGATTATTCTGCCCAGAAGAAGGGTAGTTCTAAAGGAACTGAAGTTTTTTGAAACTCAAGACCGAGGCGGATTTGGCTCAACTGGATAGGCGAAAGGAGAGGGTTAGAGGAAGGAAACTAGAAATTTAAAAACCACTTGGCTATACCAAATACTAAATACCACATACCACGATACCAACACCATGAAACAAAAAACATACCCAGGGTATTTAATCACATTTGAAGGCGGGGAAGGAGGTGGTAAAACCACCCAGTCTGTTAGACTGCGCAATAGGCTCAGTAAGGCTGGGAGGGATGTAATAGTGCTTAGGGAGCCAGGCGGGACAGTGATCAGTGAGCAGATCAGAAAGGTGGTTTTGTCTCAGGGGAATACTAGCATGGCTTTCACTACTGAAGTTTTATTATTTCAAGCGGCCAGGGCTCAGATTTATCGAGAAATTGTTATTCCATCTTTAAAGGCTGGAAAAGTAGTAATTATGGATCGCTCACGTGACAGTAGCGTCGTCTATCAAGGAATTGTGAGAGGTTTCGGGAAAGATTTGATAGAACAACTTAACGATCTATCAACAGATAACATTTACCCAAATTTAACAATTTTGCTTGATTTACCAGTTGATGTCGGATTACGAAGAAAAGAGGATTCAGGTGAAATTAATCGCTTAGATATGGAAGCTGACGGTTTCCATCAAAAGGTAAAAAAGGCCTATCTGCAGTTAGTGAAAGAAGATAAGTCTAATCGCTGGGTAGTAATAAATGCTGAAAATGACCTAGATACTGTTGAGTCAGAGATTTGGAAAGTGGTCAGTAAAAAACTAGATTTAAAAGTTTAAAAATTCGAAACTGAGCCGCTTCAACTCACCACCGGGCCATACCAAATACCACAAACCAAATACCAAATACCAGATACCACGGATACCACATACCACAATACCGGCACCACTATGATTAAATTACCCAGAGCAGTTACTAGATTAATTGAACAGTTTGAGCGTCTTCCAGGCATCGGCCCCAAGTCTGCCCAACGCTTGGTATTTTACTTGCTCCACAATCCCACTGAAGAAATTCAAGAATTTTCCAGTAGGCTTAAGGCTATTAAAACAGATATTGTTTTATGCTCTATGTGTCATCACGTAGCAGAGGAGGATCCCTGCAGCATTTGTGCTGATGAGAGTAGAGATGATTCGGTGTTATGTGTAGTAGAAAGACCCTTGGATTTAGTGGCAATTGAAAATTCAGATAAGTTTGATGGGAAATATCATGTCTTGCATGGCTCCATTGATCCTTTGAATAATATTGGCCCTGAGCAGTTATTTATCTCTGATTTAAAATCGAAGCTTAAAAATGTTAAAGAGTTAATTTTGGCTACTAATCCCACCATGGAGGGTGAGGCAACTGCTTTGTATATTAAGGAAATGATTAACAAATCAGGTCAATATCCAAATCTTAAAATTACTCGAATTGGGCATGGTTTGCCCATTGGGGCAGATATTGAATATGCAGATGGAGTGACTCTGGCTAGAGCACTTGAGGGTAGACGAGATTTGGAATAGAGCTTAATCCTCTTGTTTATTTTGTCAAAATGAGATTTAATTATCAGTAATGGGACTTGTTTCTCTATTTGAGCCGACTAAGTTTATGCAAAGTAAACTTGAGTCGGTTTTTTGTAAGTTTGTGATTCGATAATTAACAAATTAATAAATAAAAAGGAGGTTAAATGAAAATTTTTGTCCAGGCAAAAGATATGAAGATAACTCAGGGAATTAAAAATTTTGTTGAGGAAAAGGCAATCAGAAATGTCGCTAAGTTAGGGCAAAAGGTTATTAGTGTGAGAGTTTATTTGGAAAATGTGGCTCGTAAAAAGAATGATCCCAAAGGCTCAAAGGCAAAAGTTCAATTAGAAATGCCTGGAAAAGATATTGTTGTTGAGGGGAAGTCTTTTGATCCGTATCAGGCGATTAGTGAGGCCCTTAAGGCTGCGGGTAGAAGGCTGCGTAAGGTTAAAGAAAAAAAAGCACCTTAGCTGGTGACTAAAAATTTCACTGGATTTAATTTATAGTATGATCCATACTAAACAATAATTAGTAATAATAATTTAAAATATGTCAAGAGAATCAATTCAACCTCAACAAGAACTACCCAGTAGAGAAGAAAGTGGTGACCTTACATCAGAGGAGGTAGAGCGCATTAGAGAGAGGAAAGAAAGAGAGGCTGCTGCTTTATTAGAAAAGCAGCAGCAAATAATCAAGGATGCTACTAAGCAATCTCCAGAGCAAGATCAGGAAGTTGTTGATAGTAAGCAAGATGAGAGTGAAAATAGCGATCCAGATTCAAAAGAACCACAAGAAATCAATCAGCTTTCTCAGGCAATTATTAACAGACCAAAGTAATAGCCGTTATTATTAATATTATTAACAATATTCAAAAGTTAATTGGTCATTAGCGCTTGTTTTATGAAAAAAGGATCTACCGGAGTGGCTCGAAAATCAGGGGGCATGCGTCCTAGCTTTGGAGGTTTTGATAGTGAGAGAATGGAGGATCAAGCTGTCTCTAGTGCTGTGGGTCAAAAGGCATTGCAGCAGCAAAGTAGTAATGCTCCTGCAAAACAATCTGGTCAGGCTGGTAATCAACTAGCACAACAGGCTTCCCAGCAAGCTCCTGCTAAGCCGGCTCGGGAGGTGGGAGATTTTGCAGATGAACTGATCAAAAGACCGGTTAAAGATGTGGCGGTAGAATTAGGTAAATTTTTTGATTTAAATGCTTTATTGGGCATTAACCAGGAGGCCGATACTCCAGAGGTAAAAGCTAAAAAGAAACAGTTGCACCAAAGATATCAGCAGTTAACTCAAGCAGAGCAGAAAGTGGCGCAGGAAAAATACCAAAAAGAGTTAAAAAAGAAACAAGAAGAGGAAAAACAAAAGCAATTAAAAAAACAACAAGCAGAGGAAGAAAAAAAGGCCGAGATAGCTCCGCCGATGGGGAAGATGGATAAGCCTGGCCTATTTATCACTGGCAAGAGTAAGAAAAGCAAAGCACAAAACCGCCTTCAACAGCAAATGAAAACTATTGGCACTCCCATGGGAGTTGAGTAGAGTATGAAAATTTTTAACACTTTATCGCGACACATCGAGGAGTTTGAACCGTTTGAACCGCCACAAGTAAAACTTTATGCTTGTGGGCCTACGGTTTATGATTATGCCCATTTGGGACATCTGCGCAAATATACTATGGACGATATTTTGGTACGGATTCTTAGACACAATGGCTATCAAGTGATACATGTGCAGAATGTAACTGACGTTGGCCATCTAGCCTCAGATGCTGATACTGGCGAAGACAAGATTGAAAAAGGCGCTCGAAAGTATGACCTTGATCCATATGCGTTAGCTAAAAAGTTTGAGGATTATTTTTATTATTCGATGGATTTAATGGGCAATTTAAGGCCGACAGTTATTTGTCGCGCTACCGAGCATATTAAAGAAATGATGGCTTTAGTCGAGACTTTAGAAGAAAAAGGCTATACCTATACTATTGAAAATGATGGAGTTTATTTTGACACCAGCAAATGGCAAGCTTATGGAGAATTGGCTGGCATTGATGCTGAGCAGTTGATGGAGGGAGCGAGGGTTGAAAAAGTTTCAGGAAAGAAGCAGCCAACAGATTTTGCCTTGTGGAAGTTTGAGCGTCCAGAAGAAAATCGAGCCATGGTTTGGAAAAGTAAATGGCATGAGCGCAGCTATCCTGGGTGGCATGTTGAATGCTCTGCGATGAGCATGAAGTACTTGGGTGATCAAATCGATATTCATACCGGTGGGGTAGATCATATTCCAATTCATCATACTAATGAAATTGTGCAGTCAGAAGCAGCAACTGGGAAAAGGCCTTTTAGTAAATATTGGGTACATCATAATTTTTTAAAGGTTGAGGGAGAAAAGATGAGTAAATCGTTAGATAATTTTTTTACGATCGATGATGTAATAAAAAAAGGATTTTCACCGATTGCTTTGAGGTTGTTGTTTTTGTCAACTCACTATCGCAGTGAAATGAATTTCACCTGGCAGAATTTAGCAGGAGCTCACAAGAGTTGGAATAGGTTGCAGCAGTTAGTGGGAGAGTTTAAGCAGGATAGAGAAAAATTGCCTGGAATGTCGGTTCAAGCTCAGTCTTACCAACGTCAATTTTTTAAAGCAGTCAATGAAGACTTGGACACTCCAGGTGCTCTTGCTGTTTTTTGGCAGGTTGCCAAAGATGGAGCTTTGCCTCAATCTGAAAAGCTTCAGTTATTGTTGAGTTTTGATGAAATTTTTGGACTTGGTTTAGCTTCTGCTAAAGCTGTAAAGACTGAGATCGATATTGAATCTTTGCCAAGTGAGGTTAGAAACTTGCTTCAACAAAGAGGTGAGGCGAGAAATAATAAAAATTTTGAATTAGCAGATCAGTTGAGAGATAAAATTAAGAACCTGGGTTACGGGGTGGTCGATACAGAAGAAGGCCAAGAAATAAAAAAAATTTAAAAACTACTTTGCCTAATTTCATCACCGGGGCATATTAAATACCAAATACTTCATTATCAATGCTAAATACTGAGCTAGTAGAGTTCACCACTACTGATAATTTATTCTTGCCGGGCCTGCTGTTTACTCCTCAAAATAAAAAAACAAAAAAAGCAGCCATTTTTCTTCACGGTAATGGTAGCGCCTCTGTTTTTTATTCAGTCACTAGGGCTAAAGCATTAGCAAGACAGTTTTCTAAACAGGGTATCTCATTGCTGTTATTTAATAACCGCGGTGCTCATTTCATAAAAACAGTTGATAAATTAATTGATTCTAGAGAGCGAGAAGGCCAGATTGAACGCGAAGATGTGACTTTTGGATGCGCTTATGAGCTTATTAAAGACTGTGTCCATGATATAGATGGAGCTGTTAATTTTTTAAAGAAGCAAGGATATAAACAGTTGTTTTTAATAGGGCATTCCTCAGGTGCCAATAAGGTTTGCGTTTACGATCATTATCAGCCACAGAATTCAATAAAAAAACACATCCTACTAGGAGGAGGCGATGATACTGGCATGTATTTTAAAATGATTGGTAGTAAAAATAAACTTTTTTCATATTTAAAGCAAGCTAAGGAAAAGATAGAGCAGGGTAGAGGCAAACAATTAGTTCCCAAGTATATTTACGACAGAATTATTTCTTTTCAGTCTTTTTATGACATAGCTAATCCAGATGGGGACTACAACACTTTCCCCTTTGTTGAGCTTCAGGAAGAATTAAGATTATCAACTAAGCCTTTGTTTAGGTATTTTAAGAATATTACAAAACCTACATTGACTGTTTATGGAGAAAATGATGATTTTGCTCCAGATAAAAGCGGAGTAATAGCAAATGATATCTTACAGCAGCAGGTGGATGGAAAAAATAACTTTGAGTTTAAAACCATTTCAAAAGCCGACCACAGCTTTCATGGTCAAGAAAGTGAGCTAGGAAAGCTAATTACTAGTTGGCTTGACTAAAACAAACATGAGTAAAAATGAATACTTGTCAGTTATCGCATTACCCCTGCTTCTTTCATAGAAAAATATTTTTCTTTAGTCACGATTAAGTGGTCTATTAATTCCACTCCTACTAGATCTAAACCTTTCATTAAATGTTTGGTGACAGTCAAGTCTTCTTGACTAGGCTGGACGTTGCCAGAAGGGTGGTTGTGTACCAAGATAATTCCTGCTGCTGGTAAGCAGAATGCTGGCTTGAGCAACTCTCTAAATTCTAAGAAATTTTGATTTAAAGAACCAATAGCAAGTGTTTTCTTTTGTAGTAATCTTTGTCTGCCGTCTAGATACATTGCTAGGCAAACCTCCTGACTTTTGTCTTTAATTGAGAAAGCTTGAGCAAAAACTTTTTTAGGGGTGTTGAGTGATACTAATTGTGATTGCTGTTGGCAGCGCCTGGCTAGTTCAAAACAGGCTAAAAGCGTGCTGGCTTTAGCAGGTCCAATACCAGGGATTTTACACAAATTTTCAAAAGAAAGAGAGATTAACTCTTTGAGATTATTATTTTTGACCAATTTTTGTGCTAGCACTAAGGCTGAACTTTTTGAAGTACCGGTACGCAATAAAATTGCTACTAACTCCTGATTAGTTAGATTTTTTGAGCCCAATATTTGCAGACGCTCTCTTGGCTTGTGGATAGCAGGCAAATCACTGATAAGTAATGTGGATTGATGTGACATTATTTAAGAATTATTTAATTCAGGTAAAAGAAATAAGCAAACCATAGTTTGAAGAAAGTGGCTTAAATTAATCTGACAAAATAGTAGGGTTTTTAAGATAAAGCTAGGCTTAGTTTGATGAATTCTGATTTACCCTGCCAGCTTGTTTTCCCGCCAAGCTGGAAGAGTAAATCAGAATGGGGGTTCTAGGGGGATTCCCCCTAGTGGAGCTTTAAGGGTCTA
>CAYVBW010000017.1:0-16640 GCA_964449995.1 uncultured Pseudomonadales bacterium
ATGAAACCCCTCAGAAATGAGCTCATATCTATTACTAATACTAATTTGCGAATTTATTATTGTTCTCTTGCGGAGTCACTCATTTAGTTATTATAATAACAACCTATCTAGTTAACCACTTTTGTTTTTATTAAAAAAAACATTATTGGGATAGTTTAGAAATTTTTTTAAAAACTATTAAGCATTTTATGAAGAGAAATCAATACAAAAATATCACTATTACTGGGTTGCCTGGATCAGGCTCGACAACTTTATTATCCCTTTTAAAAAATGAATTGAAATTTAAAGGCTGGACAGGCTTTAGTGGTGGGGAATTTATGCGTCAGTATGCTGTTGAGAAGGGTTTGTATAATGATACTGACAGAATTCACCATGACGCCTCAGCTTATGGGGAAGATTTTGATCGACAGGTTGATCTTGGTATTAGAGAAAAACTGCAGACTGAAAAAAAATGGATTATTGAATCATGGCTTTCAGGATTTATGGCGCAAGGCATTAAAGGAGTTTTAAAAATCCTAGTAGTATGTAGTGAAGATTCTGTTAGGGTTGATAGAATTGTTAATCGTGATGGGGTGAGTGTCAAGGAAGCAAAGAATCATATTATTAATAGGTATCAAGTAAATTTAAAAAAATGGTCTATTATGTACAACAAAGAGTGGCAGGAATGGGTAGTGGCAAGAAACCTGGCTTCTCCAGATGAGCAGATTGATTTTTGGAAGCCAGAGCTTTATGATCTAGTTATAGATACCTACTCAAACAATCAACAACAAACATTAAAGTTAGCACTGAATGCCATTAAAAGTTAATTCAAGTTCGACAGTTAGATCCAATCCCCAGATTGTTTTTGTTAGTCTAGTTTTATTAAGTTTAATTTTATGGATTTTTTATCGGTTAATTTTTGATTTTCCAATAATTTTTGACGAGACAATAGGTAAAGCAATTTTTTTTGGTCTACCAATTTTGATTTATGTTAATGTTAATAGGGATAAAAATGTAGTTAAAACTATCAGTTTGAATAAAATTTTTCCTGGCTTATTAAGAGGATTGGCTTTTGGAGGATTATTTGGATTTTTTGCAATTATTGTTGCTTTAATAAGAAGTGGCCGCAACCTAGTCGCAGCCCCACTGTTTGTAGTTGATCAGTTTTGGTGGGAATCACTACTAGCTCTTTTAACTGCGTTTTGGGAAAGTTTATTCTTTTTTGGTTTTATGCAAACTATTTTAGGAACTGTTTTTAAAAAAATCAAACCAACTGAACAGGTTTTTATCATTAGTATTTTATTTTTATTATTTCACCTACCCAATATCGCTTTAAGATTCACTGGTTTTGATGCAAGCTTTTTAATTTTATTGATTTATTTATTTGGTCTTGGACAGGCAATAATTTTTTCTAAGGAAAAAAATGTTTACACCCTCATTATGACTCAAGCCATATGGGGCTTGGCATTAATGATTCATTTTTAGATTATTCTGGACGACTTTATTTAAGGCAAATATGAAGAAAGCTAGACTATTTTTAACAGCTGTTGCATTATTATTTGGATTGCTAATTGTTTTTGTGTCTTTGGTTTCAACTAATCAGGTTGTTTCATTTGAAGGCTCACAAGCAAGTAATCTTAAACTTTATTTTGGAGAGACGATTTTACCTGATCATGTAGTTTACCCCTTTGTGGCAGCAGCAGACAGAGTGTTGTTATGGGCATCTCCTCCTCAAGAGAAAATTAAACTTCAATTGGCTTATAGTCGCATAAGAATGGAGTATGCCCAGGCTTTATTACTTAAAGATGATTCAATTTTGGCAAATCATGCTTTAACTAAGTCTCAGAAATATGTTAGTTTATCAGCTTTAGGTTATTTAGATTACAATTTAGAGGATAATGAGCTTAAGCAGGAAATTATCAAACAGTTAGAGACTAACATAGCCCAATCTCAAGAAATAATTAAACAGTTCTCTGTTTGTCAAAGACCTTTAGCAGAAGAATTGAATAAAAATAATCAGGCTTTGTTGAACCAATTTTTATCAAACTAATTTTGTAAAGATTATTAATATCTTAATAAATAGAATTTAGTATTGACTGTTTTTGATTAATTTTATTATAGTTGACAATATCTCCAAACTGTGAGATTCTTAAAATCCTCACCACTGACAATATACAACATGTTGTAGGAATGAATATTTTTTAGCACAATATATTGTATTTGTTTCAAGCACCTTTTATTGAAAACTGAGTACAAAAAAGCTACATTTTTATGAACTGTCAATATTGTGGTCAAAATAATACAGTTGTCATAGATTCCAGAGATTCAGAGGACGGTGAGGCTATTCGCAGACGCAGAAAGTGTGAAGATTGTAATCGAAGATTTACCACTTATGAAAGAGCTGAAGGTCTTGATCTAAAAGTGGTTAAAAAAGATGGTTCTAAAGAAAATTTTAGTAGAGAAAAAATTAAGAGAGGTTTGATTAAAGCTACTTGGAAAAGACCGGTTACTATAGAGCAGATAGATGAACTGATTGATGAGGTTGAGCAAAAATTAAGAGTGATGGGAACAAAAGAAATAAAAACATGGCAAATTGGCAACTTGGTGATTAACAGGTTAAAAAAATTAGATAAATTGGGGTACTTGTTATTTGCTACTGTTTATAGAGACTTTGATAGTTTGGAGGATTTTAAGTCAGAAATTGCTAAGGTGGATCAGGCTGATGATTAAAAGCTTTCATAATTAATAGTCACTATCATAATTTATTAAATAGAAAGGCCAGCATGTCTCTTAAAAAAGCAAGCCCCGTGCGCAGAAAACAACAACTTCCCAAAAAAAAGATGAAGTTTACTAAAAGAAAGCTGGCGCAAGGTTTAGGCAGGGCTGTTGCTAAAAGGACATATCTTCGCACAGACAAAAGGGGGAGATTGGAGAAATGGTCTGAGGTTGCCAAAAGAGTTGCTTTGGGCAATACATCACTTATTCCTGAAAAAGAAAAAGAACATCGCAAGGAAGAATATGAAATTCTTCACAAACATATAGCCAATGCCTCACTGCTATTGAGTGGTCGACATCTCCAGCATGGTGATGAGGACCAGCCTTCTCGCAACATGGAGGTGTTTACTAATTGTAGTACAGCCTCAACTTCATATTTGCTTTTTTACCTTTTGCTTAATGGTTCTGGTGTTGGTCGATCTTATGATGATGATTTAATGGTTGTTGATTGGGATAATATGCCCTCTTTAAGGGTGGTTTTATCAGACGAGCACCCAGATTTTGAATGGGGAGAGGATGAAAGTTTAAAAGAAGCCAAGAAAAAGTATAAAAATGCTCATTGGTTTGAAGTGCCAGATACTAGAGAGGGTTGGGCTAAAGCAGTAGAAAAACTTGAAATTATGGCCTATCAAAGGCGTTTTAGAGATGATTTGTTAATTTTAGACTTTTCACAAGTGCGAGCTAAGGGTTCAAAAATTAAAGGAATGCAGAATCGTCCGGCTTCTGGGCCAAAGCCGATTATGAAAGCTTTTGGTAAAGTAGCAACGATTAAAAATGCTGGCATGAAACCTTGGATGCAAGCAATATTTGTTGATCATTATTTATCAGAGTGTGTTTTAGTTGGCGGTGCTCGTAGAGCAGCAAGAATTGCTGTGAAAACCTGGACAGATCCTGATATTCTGGATTTTGTTTCCATTAAAAAGGGTGGATATTTGTGGTCTGCAAATAACAGCGTGGCTGTAGATGAAAAATTTTGGCAACAAAACACCCATCACGCCAAGGCAGTTTTAGATGCAATTATTAAGGCTCAATACTATGATCGAACAGGAGAACCTGGATTCGTCAACCAACACAAGTTAGTGCAAAATGATGCTGGCTATGAGAGCTATACTGATGGGGAGTTTTCTAATAGTGCCAAGTACGACCCCTTTGCCGAGACTAAAAAAATGCTTTCAGAAACAGCTAAAAGAGCTAATGCTAAATACTATAGTCAGATCCCCAATCCATGTGGTGAAATTTCACTTAATTTACTGGGCGGTTATTGTGTGATTGCTGATGTAGTGCCATATTTTGCTCCTACGATCGATGATGCACAAGAAGCTTTTAGAGCTGCGGTAAGAGCATTAATGAGAGTTAATACAATGGATTGTTTGTATACCCGCGAAGTTAAACGAACCAACCGCATTGGAGTAGGAATGACTGGTATACATGAATTTGCTTGGAATCAGTTTGGCTATGGTTTTAGGGATTTGATTGATGAAAAGAAATCAAAAGATTTTTGGATGACTATAGCTCGGTTTAAGCGAGCTGTGGTAGATGAGGCTGAAAAATATGCTAAAAAAATGGGAACAAACGTTCCTCATACAAACACCACAATTAAGCCTTCAGGGACTGTTTCAAAACTTTTTTCTCTTTCAGAGGGAGCACATTTGCCCGCTATGCGTGAATATATTCGCTGGGTACAGTTTAAAGAGGATGACTCGATAGTTAAGCAATACAAAAAACATAAATATCCTTTTAAGGAACTAAAAAGTTATCCAGGTACGGTGGCTATTGGTTTTCCCACACAACCTGAGATTTGTAGGCTTGGAATGAATGGCAAATTAGTCACAGCTAGTGAGGCTACTCCAGAAGAACAATATCAATGGTTGATGTTATTGGAAAAATATTGGATTGTTGGAGTTGACTCAAAAGGCAAGCCGTTACCTGATTCGGGTAATCAAGTATCCTATACCCTAAAATATGATCCTGAGTCAGTTAGCTTTGATCAATATAAAAAGATTGTTCTTAAGTATCAGCCTTTGGTAAAAACTTGCAGCTTAATGCCTAAAATTGAGGAAACAGCTTATGAGTATCAGCCTGAAGAATCTGTAACAAGCAATGACTTTATGAAGGTTATAAGAGAAATTAATATTGCCAGTAACGGTGAAGGGGATTTGCTGGAAGATATTAACCTAGAACATCTGAAGTGTGAAACGGGAGCTTGTCCTATTTAGATCAATTTCAAGATAAATCTGTTTTGTAAAATATAAATTAAAGAGGCTGAATGGCAACTAACATTCGACCCTCTTTTTCTTTGTTATTAAGACTACGTTGATGAGAAAAAAAGATATCTGGATTACAGTGAGTACAAACGTTGTAATCAATAATATTTGAGGGCTTAATGTTTAGCTTTAAGAATTCATCTTTAATGAAACCTTTTAAGTTTATGTGCCAAAAGTTTTTCTTTTGAGAAATGTGTTTTTGCCAATTAGGCAAATCTACCTGTATTGGTTTCTGCTTAAAACGGTAGCAGCAGTTTTTGATACCAGGCCCAATCCATACTTTTAAAGTATTTAAATCAATTTTATAAAGGTATTTAAGATCGTTTAGCGTTAGTTCGATAATGTTTTGCAAAAGAGGTTTCCAGCCAGCATGAATAAGGATAAAATTTTTTTTTGATTTGTTGCTGGGAGTAATGAAAATAGGAAAACAATCAGCGACACTCATGGCGATACAGGTTTTTTTATTAGTACTGATAACAGCATCTGCCCAAATTTGTGATTGAATATTCATTTTTTTACTATTTAGATAAAAGCGATGAGCTTGATGCTGGTGGTGAAAATAACAAATATCTGAGTTGATTTTGTTTTTTCTTAGGAGTTTGATAGCTTGTTTGGCACTAGTAATAGAACCATCTTTTTTTTCTGAAAGAAAAATTTGGGAATTGCTAAAGGGAGAAAATTTTAACACACTCAGTTTTTTAATGATAAATAATTTACTTAGATTTAGTATACCTTAAAATAAATGATACTTTTTGTATTAAAAATAATATTAATAATAGTTATTGAGTCACTACGACCTCGTGTGATAAAATTCTGCAACTGTGAACAAAAAGAAAACCACTTTTTTTAGCCTCAAATGGATAAATATTATTAAAAAAAAATACAGAGAGTTTATTAAATTTTTTAATCAGAAATTTAAGTTTTATAAAAGAAAATTATTTAAAAAGCTTAAACAAGCCAGGGTTTTTACCAAAAGTTGTTTGAAAAAAGTTAAAAGAAAGTGGAAAAAAAATACTAATCAAAAAAAGAAGAAATTCATTCGCTTTTGGAAAAATTTTGTAAAAACATTTTATCGTATTTTTAAAATTAAAGATGTTCAGCAAAAACTTAATAAGTTATTTTTCTTTAAGTTGCCGTGGCTGTCTTTTATCGGTAAATTTAAGCTTTTAAAATTTTTCAGGAAATTAACTAAGCAGTCTGTTACTAGAATTTTTTCTTTAAAGATTACTAAGTTCTACCTTTCTTTGGTTGCAACCTTCATTATTCTTGGCTTTTCTTGGTTTATCTACCACAATATTTTTGCTGATCTTCCTGACCCAATTGACTTATCACAGCGACAGCCAGCTATGACGACTAGAATTTTAGATAGAAATGGGACACTGCTGTATCGAATTTACCAAGATGAAAATCGAACACTAGTACCTTTAGAAGAAGTATCTCAACATTTAATCAATGCTACGATAGCGATTGAAGATCAAACCTTTTTTCAACACCATGGTTTTTCATTAAAAGGGATATCAAGAGCTTTTTTCCGCAACATACAAAGAGAGCAGGTTGAGGGCGGATCTACCATTACTCAGCAATTAGTAAAAAATAGACTACTGGATCCTGAAAAAACTTTAAGAAGGAAGATTAGAGAACTAATTTTGGCTGTTTTAGTTGAAGGAACCTATTCAAAAGAAGAAATTTTATTAATGTACTTGAATGAAGTTTCTTATGGGGGATTGACTTATGGAGTGGAAGAGGCAGCTTGGCATTTTTTTGATAAATCAGCTAAGGATTTAACTCTGGCTGAGAGCGCTCTACTGGCGGGTTTGCCAGCAGCTCCATCGGTTTACAGTCCTTTTGGCCCAAACCCTGAATTAAGCTTAAGGCGAAAAGAAGAAGTTTTGAGGCGAATGGTGGAAGATGGCTATATAACGTTTGAAGAAGCTTATCGCGCTAGTCAAGAAAAGATAGAATTTCGTCCCGATATTATTAACATCAATGCTCCTCACTTTGTAATGTATGTTAAGAGATTGTTGGCCGATAAATTTGGAGAAACTATGGCTCATCAAGGCGGTTTGGAAGTTAGAACTAGCCTAGACTTGAATCTTCAAAAACAGACTCAAGAAATTGCAGCAAGACAAATTGATTTAGTTACTCATCTTAATATAACCAATGGAGCAGTTTTAGTGACCAATCCTCAAACTGGAGAGATTTTGGCAATGGTGGGTAGTCGGAATTATTTTGATTTTGAAAATGATGGTCAGGTTAACGTAACCATTAGACCTAGGCAGCCTGGATCAGCTATTAAACCACTAACTTATGCCCTAGCTTTTGAAATGGGCCATAACCCTTGGGAATTTATTGATGATTCTCCCATTACTTATCAAATTCCTGGTAGCAGACCCTATAGTCCGCGTAACTATGACGGTCAATTTCGAGGCAGAGTAACTTTAAGACAAGCTTTAGCCAGTTCATATAACGTACCAGCTGTTAAGCTATTGGCAAAATTAGGGGTGCAGAATTTAGTTGAAAAGGGCCAGGAGATGGGTATTAGCACTTGGTCTGATAGTAGCCGGTTTGGGTTGTCATTAACATTAGGGGCTGGAGAAGTCTTAATGACGGACTTGGCAAAAGTATTTGGTACTTTTGCCACAGGAGGCTATGCAGTTGATCTTGATCCGTTTATAGAGATAAGGGACCATCAGGGGGATTTGTTATATCGGAATCAGTGTTTTGATAATCCTGAATCCTGTCAGCAGCTTCGGGTTCTCGATCCAATAGTTTCTTATCAGATAAATGATATTTTATCTGATGATCATGCTCGTTCTTCAACATTTGGCCTTTTTTCATTACTCAATATCCCTCAGCAGCAAGTTGCGGTTAAAACAGGTACCACCAATGATAGACGTGATAATTGGGCAGTAGGCTACACCTCTGATCGCTTAGTTGGGGTTTGGGTGGGTAATAATGATAATAGTTCAATGAGTTATGTGGCCAGTGGTATGAGTGGAGCATCACCTATTTGGAATGAAACAATGAGATTACTGCTTGATCCAAATAACCCTCATCAATTCACTTTACCTCAAAATTTAATTAAGGTAAAAATTTGTGCTGTGACCAACACTTTGCCTTGCGACGGCTGTCCTTTGATAGTGGAGGAGATTTTTGTAGAGGGAGAAGAACCTACTCAGAGATGTGATCCTAGACATTTTTTTCAGGATGAGGAGTTTTTTCAGCCAATTGGAGAGAGAGATCGCATTTAGGGCTTTTCTTCCATAAGAACTCTGGCTTTTGATACTATGAGATTAACTACTTCTTTGATTGATAAATCACTAGTATCTATTAACCAAGCATCTGGAATTTTTTTTAGGGGATCAGCTGATCGGCATGAATCTCGCTCATCTCTTTTTTTTAACTCTTCTAAGACTTCTTCATAACTAACGTCTACTCCTCTGGTTAAAAGCTCAAAATGCCTTCTTTTTGCTCTCACTATGCCATTTGCAGTTAAAAATATTTTCAAGTCAGCGTTAGGCAAAACTTTGTGAGTAATATCTCTTCCTTCCATGATAACATTGGTGTTTTGAGCTATTTCTTGTTGTTTTTTGACTAATATTTGCCTAATTTTGGGGTGAGCTGCTATTTTAGAAGCCCCCTGACTCACTTCTTCAGTTCTAATAGCCCAGGAAACATCTTCCCCATTTAAGAGAGTTGTGGCCAACCTTCCATCTTTTTTATCTTTGGTTGGATTTTTAATAATAATTTTTGCCTTTTTGACTAAGGGGATTAATTTTTCTTCGTCTTTAAGATCGATTTTATTTCTAATACCCAATAAAGCAACTGCTCGGTACATAGCGCCAGTGTCTACATATAAGATGTTTAGCTTATCAGCAACCAATCTAGAGATAGTTCCTTTACCTGCAGCTACTGGTCCATCAATGGCTATTTGAAAAGGGTTATGTTTATCCATAATCTGCTCAATGAAACAAAGTTTATCTTGTTTATTTTTTTCTTTTCTTTGAAGATTTTTTTCTAGTTTTCTGGTTCTTATTTGACATCCACTCATCTTGATCAGCAGTGAGTAAACCTCCCAAACCAACAATAATTAGAATGATTGGCCACAAATTCCAAAATGTAGCTGGTAAAAGACCCAGATTGGAGCTCAGCAATACGAAGCCCATTAATACTAATGCAGCTGGCCAGAATATTTTTTTTGGCATATGTTTTTTTAATTAGTACTTTTCTTAATATTAAATCCTATCTGTTGTGATTTTGCAATTCGACCATGAATAAATTAATTTAAAAAAATTTAAAATTTACCACAATCTGTTAATGAAATTTATTTTTAATTGCGGGTCCATATTTTAACAAATACGTCTTGGTACTCCAATTGCCACAAATCATCTTCATCAACAAAGTTCATAAATTCTATGGCCCAGGGAGTGATGTCTTGAACACCGAAAATAATAGTTTGAAATTGATGGTGTTTTAACTGTTCCTGCCAGACTTCACGATTATTTTGCATGGGAATATAAGTTTTTTGGAAGAAGTCTTTGCCATAAGCCTCTGGTCGGTTGTCTACAAAAACTTTTAAATCTGGATGATGATAAATTAAGTAACTGCCTAAATCGTAGTTGTTAAAAATGGGACCTTGGATATTGTTGTCACTAATGTAGGCAGCAGCCTGATTTTGATTGGGTAAAAGACCCATTATTCGATTGGAAAAAGAAACGTGAGACATAATTACTCCTCCAATAGTTAAAGCCAGCATAAATAAATAAAATTGAGCTAAAATTAAGATTTTTTGAGTTTGATTTATTGTTATTTTTTTTAATGGTAAGTTGTTTTGATTACAAAAAGACGCAATAAGTTTAGCTAGGATAGGGAAAACAAAAATCACAAAAATGGGAATATTTCTGTAAGCCATGTAACCCATGATTAATCCAATTAAACAAATACTGAGCTCAAAAAAATTAAGTACCTTGCCTTTGATTATTAGGAGTAGGCCAGTAAAGCCTGCAATAATGGAGAAACTGAAAATAATTGGTTGCTTGATAACTCTCCAAAGAAACAATAAAGTTTGATTTTCTACCACAGAGTATCCATAATCTGTAAAAATTGTTAAGGGCTGCAAAAATCCCTGGATAAAATTTGGATTTATTAGTGACACAATAGCTAAACAGAAAAATAACCAGAAGATTGTTTTATTTGTATTTTTGGTTAATTTTGGATTTTTAAGAAACGCGGAATTACTCCAAAGTAAAAAAGGTAAAAGTAAGCCAAAAATAAATGAGATATGCGTATTGACCCAGATTAATTGCTGTATCAGCAGGAGAATAAACCATAGCTTTGAAATTTTATCTTGAGCAATAATTTTTTTAAGTTGATAGAGTAAATTTGCTAAAAACAATAAGCCCAAACTTTCTGGTCTGATTTCTGAACGCAATGACAACAGCATAACTGCAGGCAAGCCTAAAAATAAACTTAAAAAATAATTGGAATTAAAAGCCATAATTTTTAAAAAAACAAATAAAACTAAGAGTAAAATAAGTGTGTGGATCCAATGAATGCCAATAAAACCTAAACCTTGTTCTATTAAAAAAACAGTTAGCCCAAATAACCAATGATGATTGAAAAAATCCCGACCCGGATTTGTATAAGAGTAATAATTTTTTGATAGAACCTCTAAATTACCTGAAACTAACTCTCGACCATTGGCTATATGTCTTCCTAGATCTTGATTGGTTAAATTAATCGGTCTGGCTAATAAAAACCCGTAAAATAAGAAAAGAATGACATAAAAGAGGTAGTACCAATGAAAATTAAGTTTGGGCATCAGTTAAAAATTTATCCTATAGATATCAAAACTAGAGTTTGAGATGTTTTTGTTTAAATTTTTTATACATTTGTCTTTTTAAATCTCTTTCCTTAATTTTTCTGCGTTTTTCAAACTGTCTTTTCCCTCTACCGGCTCCAATTTTAATCTTAATTCGATTATTTATTAATAAAATTTCTAAAGGAACAATTGTTTGGGTTTTTTGATCAGCTTCTATGAGTTGATAAATCTCTTTTTTTGTTAGCAACAGTTTTCTAGTTTTTTTAGGATCATAGTTTTCAAGGTTGGCGTATCTGTAGGGGTTAATCCTGGCATTAATAAGCCAAGCTTCAAGACCAATAATTTTAACATAAGCACCTTCTAAACTTGCCTGTTTTAATCTTAAACTTTTAACCTCATGTCCAGTTAAGACGACACCAGCTGTCCAGGTTTTTTGGATTTGATAATCATAGCGCGCTCGACGGTTTTTTACTAAAAGCATGACCGTATTGTACCAGGAAAAATTTTTGGTTTGACAGTGATTTTGTGGACTTACTCAAGATTTACCAGATATACAATAGAGCCGCTAATTGCGTAAATTTGTTCCTCCTGCTCATTTACTATCATTTCAGTGACACTTGCAAGTGAGGGGCTAGTAATTTGTTTAATAAAATCACCCTCATCAGATAAAATGACCACTCTTGATTTCTGTGGGTCTAGGACATAAAGAAAGCTAGTAGTTGCATCTGCATAAATCCTAATAGAATTGCCCAAACTCTCTTCTAAACCACTGATATTAAATTCGATAGGTTCACCACGCTCTAATTTAATTATTGAGCCTGTGTTGTCTGAAAGCCAAATCCTGCCATCAATGGCCACTGAAGTTATTTGATCAAATTTTATATTTTGCTTATTGGTAAGCCAACCAATTGGCTCAGAGAGTCCTTCTTCTCTAATTATGTAACGATAAATATTTCGCTTGCTTGGATTAAAAACATATAGGTAGCCTTGGTATTGATTAATAAAGAGAGCATCTCGATCAGAGTCCCCCTCATTTTTTAACTCAGTCAAACCCGGAAAAGATTCAATTTGGGTCACATTTAGCGAGTGGATACCATTGCTCAAAAGAAACAACTGATCATCGGAGGCAGCCATATCTCTTATTTCTTGATCATTTTCATGAATTTTATTGGCTTGCTTTGAATTAATTTCTAGATTAATGATTTGTCTTTCCTCTTTATCTAGTAGGAAAAGATTTTGGTTATTTATAACAGCCCTAGAGATTAAAAAATTTGAGGAGATTTCTCTTAAATCAAAAAAAATATCAAGCTGTGCAACTTCAATTAGTCCTGATATTTCAGTATAAAATTCTCGTGCTTCCTCTAAATTTTTTTCAAAATAGCGTTGAGTGAATCGCTGATGTTCTAATTCTTTTTGTTCAGCAATCATTATTTCAATTGCTTCAGCAGTTTTATCCCGACTCAAGACAATATCATGGTCCATAGTGTTTTTTGCTTCATCAAGAAGATTTAAAGCGGGCTGAATGGCATTCTGGGCTTGAATTTGTTGTGCCTCAATATATTTTTTGATAAATAAAACAGATCCCACAACAAAAATTATTAACAAAACAATGAGATAAATTCTTTTTAAATTTTTTTTAGAACTTTTTGTTTCAAGGTAGACACCCCTGTTTGAAAAAATATTAAGAGCCTTTTTGATAAACTTTTGAGGTATTTGAAGATAGCTAGGAGAGCTAGTGAAGGAGCTTGCTGGGTTGCTTTGATTGTTTCCTGCTGGGACATTATCTGCTAATGAGCTGTGATTAGATTTTTTTTCTCTAGATTTTAGTTTTTTTTTACTAGATGTATATACTTTTTTTATCCAGGAAGCTAATTTTATAATATATTTTCTTAACATTTCTTTTATAGATAAAAAAATGGGTTTAAAGCTAATTTTTATTTTTATTTCCTTTTCTTTCTTCTTTTTTTCTTCTTCCTCTATTTTCTGAGGTTCTTGGGCCCGATTAATATTTTGTTCTATGGAAGTTGATTGATCTGAATATCGTTCATGATTGATGTCAATTTTTTTGGGTCTTTCTTTAGTTTGAAGCAGTTGTTCTTTTGAGGTCTGCTCAATGTTATTGCTTTGAGATGAGGTAACAACTTTTTCTTTTGGCGCTATATCCATAACTTTTTCTTCAACTGTTTTTAGTTTAACTAGTCCAATTGAAGTTAAAGAACTGTCAATCAATAGATTGATTTTTTCTTGAATTTTTGGCCTTAGATCTACGTGAGATGTTGTTGATTTCAATAAATGACGCAACGATTGTTCGATTTGAGCTGCTTGTTGGGTTAACAAAATTAATTCATCATTATTTTTTATCGAACCCTGAATAATTTTGAGTCCTGTATCTGATTCGATTACCTTTCCCATCTTATTCTCTCTTTTTAAAATAATTTTTCCCTGATATGCAGCCAAAACCATTAGTTGTGAATTTGATTGATTTGTTTTTAAATCAATTGACTCTGGAAGCCATAACAAAGCAAGTTGGAGTTGGGCTTGCTGATCTCTTAATTTGGAAAGTGTATCAAGTAGTAAATTATGCAGATGTCCGATTGAATCTGGTTGAGATTTTTTAATCTCTAGAGAAATTTCATGTCCAATGTTTTTGGCATTTTCTCCCTTAACCGCTAAAGAACAAATTAGTGTTTGGTCTTGATTGCTTATGAACCCAGACCAGCCGTCTACTAGTGGAGACCCGGTAATTGAAACTACCTTAGCTTTTATCATTCTGTGTCTATTTTAGCATTTTTGATTACTTAAGACTATCTTTTGGTGGTTTTGATAGGATGTCAAATGTAATGAATTTTAAGTTGTAGTTAAAGACTCTCACTAATAAGCCAGGAAGGCCTGCGGTCAAATGGAATTGATTTTGATTCTTTTTCACTTGGAGGATGTTGGAGTTTAAACGCAGCTGTTATTCCGATCATGGCAGCATTATCTGAGCATAAGCGTTTTTCAAATGGGATTTTAAGCTCTATTGAATAAGGTTCTAGAGTATTTCTAATCATTTGCCTAAGTTTAATGTTGCTAGCTACGCCCCCACCTAACCAAGCTTGTCTAAACTGCTTTATTTTGCCTGTTGTAGATAAAGCCTGTCTTTTAATTAATAGTTTATCTAGCTTATAGCAGAGATGCCTGAAGGATGCATATTGAAAAGAAGCAGCAAAGTTAACAATTGTTTTTTGGTCTAGTTTTTTTTGAGCCTTGAGCTCTTTTATTTTTCTATGAGCTGAGGTTTTTAAACCCGAATAACTTAAATCAAAGCTTTTTACTTCTGTCATAGGCAAGGGAAATTCAAAACTATTTTTGTCTCCTTTTTTTGCAAGTTTTTCAATCACTGGCGCAGCTGGATAACCTAAGCCTAAAATTCTACCGACTTTATCCAAAGCTTCTCCAAGAGCATCATCAATTGTTTCTCCTAGGATTTTATAATCTCCAATATGATTAATAAGGATAAATTGAGAATGTCCTCCTGAAAAAACCAAGCCCAAGATTGGGAAGAGGTTACTAAAGGCTGAGCTAGAGGTGTCAGTTGTTTTCAATGATTGTTTAAAAAGTTCTGGAGAAATGTTTTGAGGAGATTTTTGTTTGGAGATTTTAAAGGATATAAGCTTTTTTATAGGTAAGCCCCTTTTTTTTCTTAAGGCTAAAACAGAAAATAGATGTGCTTCGATGTGGTTGATCGCAATTAGGGGCTTGTGGTATTTTTCTGCCATACTTTGAGCAAATTTAATACCAACTTCTAAAGCAGGCGCTAGTCCTGGGCCAATGGTTACGGCTAAAGCATCTATGTCAGTAATTTTTATTCCCGCCCTTTTTAAGGCCTGCTCAGTGACAAGTTTTATTTTTTTTTGGTGGGCTTGTTTGGCTAAGGTAGGATAGACTCCACCATAGGCTTGATGCAAATTGACTTGCGAAGCAATGATGTTGGATAAGACTATCCTCCCCAGAGTGACCGCAGCAGAAGTTTCGTCACATGAAGTATCAATTGCCAAGATTAAAGGAAGTTGATTTTTTTTCATTATTTTTCAAAAAGAGTTAACTGCCTTTTATTTTCAGCGATTACTTTAATATTAATAATTAAGTCTGGATTAATTTTTGGTACTAAGGTGTTTGTCTGAGTCCACCATTCGATAGCGAGCACATTTTTTGACTTAATTAGTTTTTTTACCTGAAAGGTTTGCGCATCTAGGGGGTCATTAATCTTCCACAAATCAAGGTGAAAAAAATTGCCTTTAATTTGGTGTCGATTAAATTGGTACTCTTTTAAATAAGTATATGTTGGCGAGGTAATTTTTTCTTCAATTTTCAAGAATTTTGCAATGCCTTTGGCGAAAACAGTTTTGCCCGCCCCAAGTTCTCCGTTTAACCCAATGACCAAACCTTTTTCTTTGATTTTTCCCCAATTTTTTAAAAGTATTTTCCCTGCTATTTCTTGAGTCTCCTTATCACTCTGACTAATAAAATTTATAACCTTTTTATTCAATTTTTTGTTGAAGTCAAAATTTTGTTGACTACTATCTCGGATAGTTAAGGGAGTTGAGAGGGTGGTGTCTATTACAATTGAGGGATCGTTTTTGGGTAATTGGCCCGCATCAATAACAAGCTCTATTAGATTTTTTTGTTTTTGAGAAAGATTATTTAAAATGTCTTGTATTGAGTACGGCCTTTTTTTTTCAGAAGCATTGGCTGAAGTGGCTGTTATTGCACTGTTTAATTCTTTTACTAAATCTAAAATGAGCTGATAGTCTGGGATACGAATTCCAAGAGTGTTAAATTCTGAAGCTACTCCACGAGCCAAATTGCCTTTACTTTGAGAAATAATAGTAAAAGGACCAGGTAAAAACTTTTGGTATAGCTGCTGAGCTTGTTTATTGACAACTACATAATTCTCAGCCATTTTTTGATCACAAACAGCAATAGATAGTGGTTTTCCTTCTCTTCGAGATTTGTAGTGGAGTAGCTTATCAACGGCCCTTTGTTGGGCAGCATCAACTCCAGCACCGTAAACTGTTTCAGTGGGATATATCACTAGTCCACCTTTTTTTAAAACACCAACGGCTTCCTTAATAGTTTGCTTATAATTATTGGGCGTAAGTTTAATTATTTTCATTTAAGTTGATATATTTTATCACTAGTGCCTAGAGATCTGCGAAGATAGACGATTTTAGTTTAATTAATTATTGCTTTACTAATTTGCTATAATCTAAGTAGGATAAAACTAAAATGAAGATTAAACAGAGACAAAACCAACAATATATGAGTGATTTAATCAAAATGGATGAGTTAGACCAAGAAGTGAAATTTGATCTTTTTGTTCAATCAAGAAGAGTTAAGCAAATTTCTATTGCTTTAGATAAAATATTTTTTGACTCTCAACATATCAACACTTTGTGGTTAAAGCAAAACCAGGAATTTATTAGCGAGTTGCTAGAGGAATTATTAGAAGAATCTCTACTTGTTTTAGATGGAGTAAAGGTGGATGGTGAGTCACTTGATTTATCAATGAAATTAGTGAGCGATATATATCGCTCACTTGCTGTTGTACAGCAAATGACAGAAGTTGAAACTAATCTTTTAAATTAAGATTTTAATTAATAATCTGTCCGCTAAAAGTCTTGACAATTTTTTAGCAGTTAGTTACTATAACTGCTAGTAATCTTAATTCTGATTAATACCTAGCCAGCTTGTTCCGTTTAGTAGAAGGAACAAATCAGAATGGGGGTTCTAGGGGGATTCCCCCTAGTGGAGCTTTAAGG
>CAYVBW010000018.1:0-15786 GCA_964449995.1 uncultured Pseudomonadales bacterium
CAGGCTTTCGCCCATTGCGCAATATTCCCAGTTGCTGCCACCCGTAGGTGTAGGTCCCGTGTTTCAGTGACCTTGTGGCCGGTCGTGCTCTCACACCGGCTACCCGTTGTAGGCTTGGTGAGCCTTTACCTCACCAACAACCTGATAGGACGCAGGCTCCTCTTTTAGCGACCGAAGTCTTTGGTGTTAATGCCGAAGCAAAAACATCACATGCGGTATTAATCCCGGTTTCCCGAGGCTATTCCCCACTAAAAGGTAGATTCCTACGCGTTACTCACCCGTCTGCCACTGTCCTCTATTCCGAAGAATAGATTCTCGTTCGACTTGCATGCTTAAGGCACACCGCCAGCGTTCATCCTGAGCCAGGATCAAACTCTCAAATAAAAATTTCTATACTTAAACTTACAAAGTAAGTTTAAAGGAAATTCAAGTTAATTTGAGATCACTGCTATACGGCGTTTTAGTATAGCTAGTGTTGACCTCTAGCGATTTTTATCACCATGTTTATATCACATGGATTTGGATTTGTTCGTTTTTGGATTACGTTATTTCTTTATAAATTAGCGTGTTTGTACATTGGTTAAGACTGATTTTATCTAGAGATAAATTCAGAAATTAACCAAATTTGTTCTGTCTCTTTAGTTGTTAAGGTGCAAAACACCATATTAAATCAAAGTAAAACAGAAAATCTGTTTACTAAAGATTTTTCATGATATTTTAATTTGGAAACCTTTAGAGTATCTAATTTGAAGCGTTAGACTTTCAAAGGTAGGAGTATAATAGCAAAAAGCGGTTAGAAGTCAACTAGATTAAGAAGTCTTATTAAACTAGAAATTACCAATTTTTTTAGGTAACTAAGGAGTATTTATTTCGATTCGTTCAATCGTTTCAGGATCTAGAAAATCCTTTAAGATCGGTGCATCACTCATTGATTTAATAGTTTGAGCAACAAAATAAATAATAACACTAGCTACGATGGTGGCGCCGATGAAATAACCTACACCTCTGAAGATTGATAACATTAAGTTACGCCATAGGCTATTTTGGCGTTTAATTCTTTGATTAAGAATTGTTATATTTTGATTAAGTTCTTTAATTAGTTTAGAGTCCATATAATTTTAGTTGGTTGATAGTATGTTCATTCTAGCAGATTAAATTATTGTCCCTCCACCTAAACAAATGTATTGAGCTTTTTGAGTTTGATCAAATTGAGTTGCTTGTGTATAAAATACAGCAAACTGACCGTTGGCTATTCCTTGTAATGATTGCTTAGTTGTTACCATGATTTCTTTATCTTTTCTTTTAATCAGGCAATCCACTAATTTACCTGTATGCCTAATTCTTACTTTTAATTTTAGCTTATCCCAATCAATTTTAGGATTGATTTTATGAAGTTTATTAATTGTGAATTTTTTGGTCTCAGTTTGAGGTCTCGGCCCAACTACTAACTGATTTTTTTCAGGATTTTTTTTAATTACATATAGTGATGGTAAATTACCGCTTTTATCAATCCAGCTAGTCTTTTCTTTAACTTTATTAGTGTTGATAGAAAATCCTTTTCTCTGGCCAATTGTATAAAACCATAATCCAAGATGAGTTCCGATTTTATCACCGTCAATAGTAATGACATCGCCTGGATTTTCACCCAATTTTTCTTTTAAGAATGCATGGACATTAATATCTCCTACAAAACAGATTCCAACAGAGTCTCTTTTGTCAGCAACATGCAGGTTAATGTTATGTGCTAACTCTCTAACTTCTTTTTTAAGCAAGTGACCTATCGGGAACATAACACGGTTCAGTTGTTTTTGGTTGATTTGATGCAAAAAATAAGTCTGGTCTTTTTGAAGGTCTCTAGCAGAGAGTAAGGCTGGAGTGGCTGTATTTTTTATTTGAAGATTATCTGTTTGGGCATAATGTCCTGTTGCTATGTAGTTAAATTTTTCATTTATTGCCCAGTCATAAAACATACCAAATTTTATGACTTGATTACAAAGTACATCAGGGTTAGGGGTCCTGCCTGCTTTATACTCCTCAACAAAGTAAGCCATGACTTTTTCTTTATATTCTTGTTTAAAATCTAAAACTTGAAACGGAATTTTTAATTTAACCGCGACTTTCAGTGCATCTTGACGATCCTGCTCTGATCTACAGCCGGGCATGCTCCAGCATTGTATATACACAGCTGCAACATCATAACCTTGTTGTTTTAATAAATATGCTGATACAGCAGAATCAACTCCGCCGGAGAGACCAAGGGCAACTTTAGTGTTTCTATTTTTATCGGGCATTTCAAATTAAAATTACTGTTTTTTCAAAAATCCAAAAAAGAAGAGATATTAATTCCATTTTTTCTTAAAAAATTATTTAAGCGTATTACCTTTTTATAGTCTTGTTCTCTATTTTTATTGAGATCTGTTCCAAATTTTGTGCCATCATAGCGATGATCATAGAAGCCTGGATGAGAGATTACTTCACAAACATCATCATTATTTTTTAATTCGTTAATATCTTTTTTGATTGCCTTTAATCCATATTTTTTTGACGATAAATTATATTGCCTATCAGCGAGTTTTATTTGGTATTGATACTTTGTTTCGTAAAAGAAACCATTTTCTCTGTGTAGCCTTAGAGGAATATTTTTTTCAATAGCAAACTCACACATTAATCTTCTCTCTACGCCGTTTTGATCCCAGTTATGTTTGTCTAGATGAGAAGGATTAGTTTGAAAGAACTTAATGAAATTTTTATATTGTTCCTCTAGTTTTTGTTGAATAAGTTTGTGATTATCAGTAGTTATTTTTTTCTCATTTGGATGTTTTTCATGTATAAAATGTAAACCAATTGATACTTTCTTACTTTGGGCAAGTTGTTTTAATTTTTTAGCATGATCGAGATTAACCTCACCTGAGATAATAACAGAAGTTGATCGCAGACAATCTTTTTTAATTAAATCTAAAATTGCTTCATCAAACTGGTCGGAGATACCAAAGTCATCTGCATTGATAATTATTTTTGCCATGATAAATTATCAGTTAATTAAATTTGAAACTTAAAAATAATATATTTTATTGATATTTTAGCTATTTAACTAGATTCTTTTAGGGATTCAAAGTAATTGACCTGGGCAATTTCTGTAATTTTTTCTTGATACTTATCTGGGTTATCAGTATAAAAATTTGGTAGTTTTGGTTTAAAACCAGGATTCAACTCTCTAGCCAGGGGAATATCGTTAACATCAATTTTTCCTAAATATAATCCCTCTACATCAAAGTTAGATTTTTTTAAATAGCGCCACACTTTTACCATTCCTTCTAGGTAAACTACACTTTTGGTAAATCCCCCGGGCTGGCTGGTATCGTATGTACCCCGCTTAATTTTAACGGTAATCAGCCAAGATTTTTCAATATTTTGCATATATTGATTGATAAAGTTAAAAGTTTCAACAAAGCTTTTTTGTTGTGCCATATCAGTGGCTAAATAGTGAAGAGCGTTAAAATAACTTAACTGTAATTTACTAGCCAGCAGTGAGTGAAGGCTACCCAAACCCTCTTCAGTAAATAGGTACTTTCTGAAATTATGTTTGTTTTTTTTATTAAAAAATGGTTGCTGGAGATAGTTAATTCTCCTTAAGGCATGAGTGCCCAGCTCATGATAAATGGAAGCCTGAAACTGTCTCTGGCGAAAATCAAACTCTTTTCTAATTTTTAATCTGTTTTTATAAATGCTGATTTTACTAATATGTCCTTTGATCCAAACAACCTTTATTTCATCATCCATTTTATTTTCCTTTAAAAATTTTTTAATCATGACTTTCCCTTGCTCAGCTGTGATTTTTGGCCCTTGAAGATTTCTAAGATCATCAATGGTCTTGTTTTCAAATGCTTTGTTTAAAATTTTTTGGGCCAAGGTTATATACTCAGGCTTTGGCTTGCCATATCTGTGTAGTTTATCAAGCGTGACCAAGGTTTTATACTTAAACTGAGGGTCGTAATTGCAGTCCTTTTCAAAAAATTTTTGTTTTTCTTCTTTTAGATTTATGGGAGTTAAGTCTTGGATCAAGCTCATAATTACAGTATTCTAATAAATTTTTAGGGAAAAAGTATATGTAAAATTAATTTTGTCTTTCAATTCTAATCATAAAATTAGTTAAGTCTTTACGTCCGATCTCGACTTTATGCTGGCTTCTGTTTAATCTTTTGGAGACTATCATCTCTGTGTCAATTCTCTGCCCCTTGAGCTCAAAATTTGCCTCAACAACTGGTACTTTGCCCTCTTCTTCTTGCTGGTACCACAACAAATCTTCTAGATCTATTAAACCTAGTTCTCTTGCTACATTACTAGCAATGGCACTGCGAAAACGTCCAGTTTTGATAAAAGCTTCTACTTCTTCTCTGGCACCATGATCTCCAAAGACGGTAATGTTTTCTTTGTGTCCAACAATCGGTTTTCGCTCGTCTTCGGTTTCAAAATAACTTTCTGCAAATAAGGCTTGGGCAATTTTTACTCCGTGTTTAGGATTAAGAACATTTAAATCTGATATTCTTTCCAATCTTTTGCGAAGTCCGGCTTGATTGGCAATTTGGATTGATAGTCCTGGTCTGTAATTTAACTCAACCACCATGGGCCCTTTTTCTTCGTGGATAAATAAATCCACTCCTCCGTAAACTAAATGAGCTGCGTTTGATGCTTCAACAGCTGTTAGTAATATTTCGTTCCAGAAAGGAATTTGAATGCCTTTTAGCTCAATTTTGGTCCCTGGTAGATATTTAATTAATTGGGTTTTATGAGCAGCAGCGTGGGTAGTTAGCCCTGTACCAATATCAATACCGACTCCTAAAGCTCCCTGACTTTGATTAGCCCTTCCTTCTGATTCCTTTGTAGGTAATCTTAAATAAGCCATTACCGGTACGCTGTTAAAAACTAATACTCTTAAATCAGGCGTACCTTTGTAGGAATATTTAGTTAGTTCCGGATGAGGGACAACTCTTTCTTCAATAATAACTTTTGGGCTGGCTCCATGTGAGCTGTACTGTCCTTCTAAAATATCAAAGCAATGGAGTTTTAAATCTTCCTCTGTCCATCTTTTGTTAACAACATCAACCCAAACATGTCTGCTTTTTTTTACAAAAGCGACTACTCCCTTTCCTGCATGACCATTAGTGGGCTTGATTACAAAGTTTTTTTCCAAATGTTGCCAGTCGAAATCATTAACGTCTTCAATGGTAGCTAAGATTCCATAAACTTCTGGCGTGGGGATGCCTTCATTTAATAGTAAAATTTTAGTTGCAAATTTAGAGTGACAAATACTTCTAGCCCGTTTGGGATTAAGAGGAACATAAAGCTGGTTGCGGGCATTCATGCCCAAAACTTCACTCGGCTTGATCATCTTGAGAAGGAGTATCTAAATTATTTTGACCCAAGACTGTGCTAAAACGTGCCAGTTCAATTAATCGCAATCCAGTATATTTGCCAATTAAATAATTGACAACAACTGTAGCTACCAAAACCAACTCTGGCCATAAGAGAACAAATTTTTGAATTCCTTCTTGACTGATAATTAGCGAGCAGATGATAGCGATAAATAAGGTTTCAAGAGCAATTTTAAGAGCCTCGCGCTGGCTGGTAAAAAGCTGAGAATTCATAAAATTTTCGGTCAAAATAATAATAATTAATATAGGGAAAATATTAATGGTTAACAGCTGAAAAAACGTCATTTGTGAAGAAAAAATCAACAGCGCGAGAATGAAAATTGACACTCCCCACAGTAACATGGCTGTTCTGGGTAAATATGGTAGACGGAATTTTTGGACAATAGCTCTAGAAATTATAGAGGCAAAAATTACAGCTACAAAAATTATAATACCAGTTACTATTTCAGTAGAAACAAAAGCCACTGACAAAACAGCCGGAATATAGATACCAAAACCCCTTAATCCAACTACATGTCTAGAGGCAGCAATAATTGAGGCTATTATGGGGAACAATAGTAATAATACAATAATGCTGGCTGACAAACCCTTTGAGACTGCATCCCGAATAGCATGCTGTAGAAAATTGTGCCAGGAAAGAGGTCCGATTGGATTTTCGCCTAAAAAAGTAGAAAGCTTACCTCGCGTTTCTCCAGTGGTATCTGTAATATCCTCGGCTCTTCTTTCGATAATTCTTTGTTCTACTTGAGCAGCAGGAGAAGCTTCAGCAGAATCGGTTGCATCAGCAGCATCTGTTGCCACTGGTTCTAAGTCAATGACTTCTTCAAAGTCAGCAGTTGGTTCTTGAGCTAAAGCTTGAGTATTAATAATTTTTGGTTGGGCTGTTGCCAGCAAGGCAAGCACAAACAAAATAACTGGAAAAACTAAGGCTTGTTTCATATTAAGATATTATAACAAATTATTGTTTTGCTCTGGTGTAGAGATAATTAAAGTTAATTTTATTAGAGAATTTTATTGAGTAAGTTTTGAATGAAACTAATTATAAAGGAGACAAATAACAAGGAACCGAATTCGCCCAGGGCTACGTCAAACAACAGCATGGGCTGAATTTCAAATCCAGGCACTAGGTAAGTGGCTAACCAGAGTAAAAACACATTAATTACTAAGGAAAATAGACCCAAGGTCACAATATTAATTGGCAAAAATAATATTTTTAAAACAGGTTTGGCAATAGCTTGCAATAAGGTTAAAACTATACTGGCAAATAAAAGGGTGGTCCAGTCCATAAAGCTAACTGTGGGTAGTGCCCAGGCTAAAACAGCAATAGTAATAGCAGTTATTAAAAGGGAGCGGATAATTTTCATAAAAAGTTTGTAATGGATACTAAGATAGCTGAGTAATGATTAATATCTATTATATACAATTAGTTTATTTTGATTATACACCCCGCCAGCTTGTTCCGCTAAGCGGGACAAGAAAAATGCGCTCGGGCTAAAGTCCCTCAGAAATGAGCTCATATCTATTACAAATACTAATTTGCGAATTTATTTATTAGCCAGTTAGTTTTTGTCTTCTTAATTTAATATGTTGTTTTTTGGCAAAGCGGTGTGATTCATTCCTAATCTGTTGAACTAAATGTAAGCTAGGATGATTATAAGGCAAATTGACAATCTTATACTCGATTTTAAGTCGATTACTTTTTGGATTTCGATAGGTTTCTACAGGTATTATGATTCTGTCTGGATTTTTTGTAATACCAATAATTGGAGTATTTTTGTCCCAAACAGAAAGAGCTGCTCTGATTTGTCCCTTACCTCCATCTACTATAATAAGATCGGCCTTACCCCACTCGGGATGCTTTTGTCTTCTTTTAAAAGCTTCTTGAAACATTCGGTAGTCATTGGGGGTGTCAATGCTATAAATATTAAATAAACGATAATTTTTTTTATCAGGTATACCATTTTCAAATACAACCATAGATACAGCAGCACTTTTTCCCATAATGTTGCTCACATCATAGCCTTCAACCCTATTTAATTTATGCTGCCTGGGTACAAGTCCATATTCTGTCAGGATTCTTTTTAAATGATCAAGCGCATTGTGTTGAATGCTATCTCTCAGAGCAGGCAAAATTAAGTCAGGCTTAAGGTGATATTTTTTACTAGTAATATCCTCAATTAAAATAATTTTGTTTTTAAGCTGATTGGCCTGCTCAAACTTTAACTCATCAGCTTTTTTTTCCATCTCTTTTTTTAGTTCTTGCAGGACTTGTTTTTTTTTGCCCTTGAGAAATAAAATTAGCTGACCAATGTTTTGTTGATAATCTTGAATTGAAATTTTGCCAACACAAGAACCAGGACACAATTCTAGATGGTGATAAAAACAGGGTTGGTGAAACTGCTTCAGTTCCTGTTGGATTGTATTTTTATTTTTTTGGTTAGGACCTCGTTTATTAATTCTTTCACTAGTTTTGTCACACCAGGGGAAGATACGGCGAGCAATTTTTAAGACCTGCCGAAGTTTGTAAGCACTGCTAAAGGGTCCCAAAACAGTGTTTTTTGGTTTTCCTTTTTTGAGCAAGTTGCGCTTACGTACTAATTGTACTGATGGAAAGGGGGTGTTAGAAATTTGAACATAGATGGGGCTTTTATCATCTTTTAAAAGAACATTGTATTGGGGCTGATGAAGTCTGATTAATTCAGCCTCGATTAAAAGGGCTTCGACTTCGCTTTCAAGAACTTCAAACTTGACCTTAGTGGCTGTCTGCACCATTTTTTGTTTATCAAGATTTAATCTAGAAAGTTGAGAATATGAACTCACTCTGCGTTTGAGGCTTTTTGCCTTGCCAACATACAAAACTTTATTGTTTTCGTTTAAAAACCAGTAAACTCCCGGCTGTGAGGGTAACGACGCCAGCGAAGATTCCCAGGGTAAGCCTGACTTGCTGTGACTTGGTGTTGAGTTGGAGCTGTTTAAACCCTTGTTCAATTTTGTTGATTGGGATTTGAGCTGCAACTGGCTTGATTGTTTTGAGACTAATGTTTTCTTGGTGTTCATATTCTGAACTTGATAGACTTAATTGTATCTGATCTTCTTTAGGCAGCCAATTATTTTGATTGAAAACTTGAATGTTGATCGTTTTTTTCTGCCAAGGCAATAAAACCAACTGTTGTTGCGGATTATTGATGACCACTTCTGTGACGTCAGACTTAATTTCTAACTGATTATCATACCAGGCTTGTCCAGTATGGTTTTCAATAGAAAGTTTGTACCAACTAGGTAAATTTATAAACCCGAGTAACTTTTTTGATTGCACTGTAATTGAAAAATTTGCCTCAGCACTGGGAAGTTCCTGACCGAATTCAACCTCAATATCTTTTGACTCCTGATCGGGGAGTTTATAATCACCGGCAGCCAAGGGATAACGACTAGATTTTCCATTATAAGCAAAAACTATGTGTTTTAAGTCAAATTGGTTAAAGTAATCAATGCCTTGCATGGTATTCCCCCAGGTAGGATCAATGGGAATCCAGGACTGTTGTTCTTGATCATAATATTCTGGCCATGCATGCAAAACATCTGTTACCAAACTTAAAGGCTGAAGAACTGGATCGTTGCTGTGAGCATAGCCGGTGGTTCTTCTAGCGGGTATATTATTAGCTCTGGCAATAGCAATAAAGACATCAGAAAATTCTTGACAAGTTGATAAATGAGGATTTTTTAGGGCCTTAATTGCTCCTAGGCGTTCAAATTTTTGAGTGATATCTTCCTGAGTATAACTTAAGTTTTTTACCACAAATTGATAAATGTCTTCAGGCTGAGAATATTGTTGAGCTAACTCTAAAATTTCAGATCTATCAATCTCCCAAAATGGTTGACTACTGGTGTGGACAGATGTTGGGCTAATATTCAACCAAGGCTGGATTTGTTCCAAGCTCACCAGTACTGTAATTTGAATATCAACATTGACTATGTTGTTGGCAGGGAGGTAATAAGTAGCAATCCAGTTTCCATCTAAATCAATATCAATTTCTTGAGGACGAGGTTCTAGCTGATGGTAAAAAACTTTTTGATAAGGTGTGTCTGGAGGCAGGCTTACTTGAGTAATAGCAGGTTGGCTATTGGGATTATTGAGGTGGTAGCGGATATTGAGATTAAAAATTTGCTCAGAACCAAAAATAGCAGATACTCCTTTTTCGCCCAAACTTTCGTATGTTAAAATAAAGTTTTGGCCATCTTGTTTGATAGTATAGTTCTCTGGATTAATTCTAGATGGGTGACCAAAAATAACAGGAGTTACTAACAACACCTGGTGCTCATTGTAGTTAGCTTCACTACTCATGCTGGGAATATAGGTTTCCAAAACTCGGCCATTAACCTCTGACATAACAGGATTGGAATAAGTAATAGTGAACTCTCTAACTTTATCCTTACCTACTAATTTGTCTGGAAACTCGATATTGATTTGAGTTGATCCGTCAGATTGGTTGATTTCAGGATTGATTACTTGTTGGCCACTGACAACAGAAATATTACTAATAGAGTCTGTTCCGAGCTTAAGCCCGTAACGAGTAATAAAATATTCTGGGGTTAGATTTCTGATTAGAAAAGCATGCTGGACTCTAGTGTTTCCGGTTGCATCAACAGTATAAGTGCTAGTCAGGCTGGTATAAAAATGATCAGTATTTTGTGCTAGGATTGGCTGAAGAATAGCCAGCAGCAAAAAAATAGCGATCAGATTAAAGCCGAAAAAAGTCAAAGCTAGTATTTTTGAGATTTTACTCAGCACTGAAATATATTGTAACAGTAATAAATGTACTAAATATTGTCCTTCAGGTAACGACCCGTATAAGATGAGTTGTTATTTGCAACTTGTTTAGGTGTGCCTGAAGCTACCACTTCCCCACCTTTTTCTCCGCCCTCAGGACCCAAGTCAATGATCCAGTCTGCATTTTTAATGATATCTAGATTATGTTCAATGACTATAACGCTGTTCCCCTGTTTAACCAAACGATGCAAAACATTGAGTAGTTTTTGTACATCAGCAAAGTGGAGTCCGGTGGTGGGCTCATCTAGTAAATAAGCAATGTGGTCAGTACGACTAACAGCTAGTTCTCGGGAAATCTTAACTCGCTGAGCCTCTCCTCCGCTTAGAGTTGGTGCTGGTTGTCCTAGCTCTAAATATCCTAGGCCCACATCAATTAATGTTTTTAATTTTTGCCTTAATGTTGAGTGATTTTGAAATAATTCGTAAGCTTCTTCTACTGTTAATTGCAAAACATCTGCAATACTCTTGTTCTTGTATTTAACCTGCAGAGTTTCATGGTTGTATCTTTTTCCATGACAAACATCGCATTTTACGTAAACATCAGCTAAAAATTGCATTTCAATTTTAATTTGACCATCACCCCTGCAAGCCTCACAGCGTCCGCCTTTAACATTAAAACTAAATCTACCCGGCTTGTAGCCTCTAATTTTTGCTTCTTTACTATTAGCAAAAATTTGGCGAATATAGTCAAAAACTTTTGTGTAAGTAGCTGGATTTGAGCGAGGTGTTTTTCCGATTGGACTTTGGTCAATCAACTTCACTCTGCCTATTTCTTGTGGAACTTCAATTGATTCAATCTCTCCTGCTTTTTCTTGGCTATGTCTTCCTAACTGCTTTAGTAAATGCTGGTATAGCGTGTCGTGAATTAGAGTAGATTTTCCAGATCCAGAAACTCCAGTGATACAGGTTAGTGTGTTTAAAGGAAACTTGACATCAATTGATTTTAAATTATGGTGTTTGGCCTTTTTAATAAAAATAGAATTCCTGGTGATATTTTTAACATTATCAGTCACCAATTCTTGTTCTCTAAAAACCTGTTTTTTGTTAGCCAAATATTGACCAGTTAAGGTTGATAATTTTTTGATTTTTTTTGGAGAACCTTGACCAACAATCTGTCCTCCTTTTTTACCAGCCTTGGGTCCAAAATCTATTACCTCATCAGCTGATTCAATAATGTCTCGATCATGCTCGACTACTATGACTGAGTTGCCCTGATTTTTTAAGTTTTTGAGTGTTTTAATTAATCTGTGATTATCTCGTTGATGCAAGCCGATCGTAGGCTCGTCCAAGATATAAAGAACGCCAGTTAGGCCAGTTCCAATTTGAGAAGCCAATCTAATCCTTTGAGCCTCTCCTCCGGCAAGGGATCCGGCTTCTCGATTGATTGTTAAATAATTTAGTCCGACTGAAGATAAAAATCTAAGTCGTGCAATAATTTCTTTTAAGATTGATTGGGCGATTATAGTTTCTTTAGAATTAAAAGCGCCACTATTGGGCAAAGCTTCCATCCACTCTAAGCTGTCTGCAATAGTTAAAGCTGTTATTTGAGCAATGTTAAACTCATTTATAGTCACTGACAGGGCTTTTGCTTTAAGTCTAGCTCCATTACAAGTAGGACAAGTTACTTTTTTTTGATATTTTTCTATTTCATTTTGGATATATTCACTTTGAGTTTCTTGATAACGTCGCTCTAGGTTAACAACAAAACCTTCCCATTCTTTATAAATTGTGGTGTTTTTTCCAAATCTATTCTCCCCTGTCACTTGATAAACTTTATTGGCTTGGGTGGAGCCATACAACAGAATGTTTTGAATAGTTTTTGGCAGTTTTTCAAATGGAGTTTCTCTAAAGTCATCTTTTTCTTGTTTTGGGTTATTATTTTGATTTATGTGTTTCATTTCTTCTCTCATTACAGCTTTGACAGTTCGACTAAACCAGCTGTCGTGACTAAGCATGCGTGCAAAGGGAATAATAGCTCCTTCACTTAAGGTTAATTCGGGTGCGATAATTTTTTCAGAATCAATTTCTAAAATCGAACCCAAACCATTACAAGTTTGACATGCTCCTTCAGGAGAATTAAAGGAGAATAAACTTGGCTCTAAATCTTTTAGAGAAATCCCACAGTCACTACAGGCTAATCTTTCACTAAATAAAAAGTCGTTAAACTCTTGTGGATTGTCAGGAAAATTAAAACTTTTATCTTTAATAAAGCTAGCAATGACCAAGCCGTCAGCTAATTTTAAAGATTGTTCTATAGATTGACTAAGACGGCTGCGTAAAGTTTGTTGTTCTTGTGTGTCTGTTAATTGTTTTTTAGAAATAGTTAGGCGATCGATTACTACTTCAATATTATGTTTATTGGTTTTAATTAAAGTTAAGTCAGTGTTCAGGCCATAAATACGCTGATCAATACGAGCTCGGTTATAGCCTTGCTTTTGTAGGGTTTTAAAAAGCTCATTAAATTGTCCTTTACGATTTCTTACTACTGGCGACAAGATCATTAAGCGGGTTGGGCTCGTGCTGGTTTGTCTTTCTAGTTCTTCAATAACCTGATCTAAAATTTGGTCAATGCTTTGGGTGGAGATTTCTTGTCCACACTGCGGACAGTGCGGGTGTCCAACTCTAGCAAAAAGTAATCTCAAATAGTCATAAATTTCCGTAATAGTACCAACTGTGGAGCGGGGATTATGTGAAGTAGTTTTTTGATCAATTGAAATAGCCGGAGATAAACCTTCAATTTGATCTACTTCAGGTTTGTCCATTAATCCTAAAAATTGCCTGGCATAAGAACTTAAAGACTCTACATATCGGCGTTGTCCTTCTGCGTACAAAGTATCAAAGGCTAGGGTGGATTTGCCACTGCCAGATAAACCAGAAAAAACTACCAGCTTATTTTTAGGAATAGCTAAATTTATGTTTTGTAGATTGTGTTGTCTAGCTCCTTTGATAATTATGTGAGACAAAGGTGACGCTTTTGAAATATTAGTCATGGTAGTAAGGCGAGTTTTTACTTGGGCAACAAATTGTAGACGATATAGTCAATAAAAAACAAAATAAATGAGCTAATTATTATAGCTAAATTCCGTGAGAAAATCACGGGTAAGAAGGCAAAAGAAGTTACTCAGAAGGTTCTAGTTTTGCATTATGAGGTTTGATTCCTTCAGCAAATTTTTCGCCGGGAACAACAACCCTTCCTACGCGATAATTTGCTTTAGGGTCAGCTGCCTCATTGAGTGGGGGCAAATGTGCTTGGCCCTTTTTTTGTTTAGTGCCTTCGTATTGTTCTACATACTTTTGGTAAGGGCCACTCTTTCTTCTTGCCCGAAATTTTTCCATAAAATCCGGATTAGTAGCGTGATTGCTTTTATAGCATCTTTGTTCTTTTATCAGTCCTGTTCTTGCCATATTGTGGGGAATTATAACCAATACAGTACTTTTTTCAATCAGGGTTTTTAATTGCTTTTAACTATTTTTTGATTTCTTTTATTTTGTCTCTCAAGATTGTAGCTAATTCAAAATCTAAGTCTCTGGCAGCTTGCCTCATTCTTTTAGTGAGTTTGCCAACAAGCTCCTTTTTGTCATGCGGAGTTAAGGCTTCGGGACTTAGCTTGGATAAATCTATGCTTTCTTTGGCTGAAACTTTGATAATTACACCAGAGGAACCGTTGGGCATTCTTTTTTCATTTTCTTTTGTGCGTTTCAGCAGTTTTTTTCTAATGGGTTTATCAATAGACTTAGGAGTGATGTGGTGTTTTTTGTTATATTTTTCTTGCACCTTGCGTCGACGTTGAGTTTCACTGATGGCGTTTTGCATAGCTTCTGATAAATAATCAGCATATAAAATAGCTAGGCCTTGTTCGTGTCTGGCTGCCCGGCCCATGGTTTGAATCAAAGCTGTGTCAGAACGTAAAAAACCTGCTTTATCAGCATCTAAAATGGCTACCAAGCTTACTTCTGGTAGGTCAAGTCCCTCACGCAACAAATTAATGCCCACCACTACATCAAATTTTCCCTGTCGCAAATCATCCAAGATGTCTGAGCGATCCAGGGTTTCAATCTCACTGTGCAAGTAGGCTACTTTGGGATATTTAATGTCTTTTTTTGTATTAAGGTTGCTTTTTTGAGATTGAGGTAAAAACTGAGTTTTTGCTTGGGAAAAATATTTTTTATTAATCAAGCCAATTTTTATTTTTTTAATGGGCAGATATTCAACTTTTAGCTCTTTTTGATTATTACGATCTTCTTCTTTTTTAAGATAATTTTTAATTAATTTATCAATTTTTTTCTTATTATTAAGATAGTCTGTTAGATCTTCAGCCATTCTTTTGGTTAGCGTTGTGACCAAGACTCTCTGGCCTAAATTAATGCGTTTAATAATTTCAATAATTAAATCTTGAATTTGATTTTTGATTGGTCGCAGCTCAATTTTGGGGTCAATTAAGCCGGTTGGGCGTACTAGCTGTTCCACTACTTTATTTTTACTTTGTTTGATTTCCCACTCTTTTGGCGTGGCTGAAACATAAATATTTTGCTGAGTCTTATCTAAAAATTCATCAAAATCCAAAGGTCTATTGTCTAAGGCAGAAGGTAATCTAAAACCATATTCAATCAGCGTTTCTTTTCTTGAGCGGTCTCCATGATACATGCCCTTGATTTGAGGAGCTGTCATATGACTTTCATCAACAATAGTTAAAAAGCTATTTTGATCAAAACGCTTGATATTGGCTTGAAAATAATCAATTAATGTAAAGGGTGGTTGTCCAGTTTGACGGCCATCAAAGTAGCGAGAATAGTTTTCAATCCCATTTACAAAACCAAATTCTTGGATCATTTCTAAGTCATATTTAACTTTTTTTTCTAAACGGTAGGCTTCTAAAGCTTTGTCCTGGTCTTTAAGTTCTTGAGTGCGTTTAGTCAAATCCTGCTGAATTTCAGCAAAGGCTTGCTGTTGGATTTTGGGATCTACAATATAATGTTTGGCTGGATATAAGACATATCGGCCTTTATGGTCAGTAAAAGACTGCTGTTGTGATAAATCTTTAATGGGAACTCCGCTTAGAGGTTCAATCTCTTCAATTTTAATAATTTTATTCTCTAGAGTTTCAATTTTGAGGGCTGTGTCTAAATAAGCTGGCCAGACCTGAATGGTATCACCTCTTACTCTAAAGGTACCGCGCCTAAAATCGGCATCACTTCTTTCGTACTGAAGATCAGTGAGTTGTAACAGCAGTGTTTTTTGAGCAATAACCTCACCTTCAATCAGCTCAAAAATATGTTGCTTGTAGTCAACTGGATTGCCTAAGTTATAAATGCAAGATACAGAAGCCACCACAATCACATCTGGTCTAGTAAGTAAATTAGTAGTGGCTGCTAGCCTGAGTTTGTCTATTTCATCATTAATTTGGGCCTCTTTTTCAATATAGGTGTCGGTGCTGGGGATATAGGCTTCTGGCTGATAATAATCATAATAACTAACAAAATAAGTCACTGCGTTTTTAGGAAAGTAATCTCGAAATTCTTGATAAA
>CAYVBW010000019.1:0-14104 GCA_964449995.1 uncultured Pseudomonadales bacterium
TAGTGATCCTCGTGCACTTTGTGGAAGGTGCCGGGCTTATCGGATAAAAGCTACCCCGGGGATAACAGAGTCATCACGCCTAAGCGTCCCTAGCGTCGGCGTGGTTTGCTACCTCGATGTCGGCTCACCGCATCCTGGGGCTGTAGAAGGTCCCAAGGGTTAGTCTGTTCGCCTATTAAAGCGGTACGCGAGCTGGGTTCAGACCGTCGTGAGACAGGTCGGCCTCTATCCGCCGTCAGCGTTAGATGATTGAAGAGTGTTGCTCTCAGTACGAGAGGACCAGAGTGAGGGAATCCCTAGTGTTCCTGTTGTCCCTGTCAAGGGCAGCGCAGGGTAGCTACATTCCTACGGGATAATCGCTGGAAGCATCTAAGCGAGAAACCTTCTCTAAGATTAATCATCTCCATCAGACACGTGGGAGACCACCACGTTAGGTCCACAACTTAGTAAGAGTTGGGAATAATTATTGATAGATTTTGATGCATTTGAGTCATTTTTCGACAACGATAGTAATTTTATTACTTGAGGAGGAGAAGATGACACAAAATGCGCAAAAGATACAGTAAGAAACCAACGCTTATCAAGTTGTGGACCTATAGATAGGCAGCCGGTGTAAGTATCGAGAGATACTAAGCCTAGCTGTACTAATCGTCAATTGAACACATTTAATTGAATTAATTGTCCTATCTAGACTTTGTTTTCTTCACTTGTTAGAGAGTGAAATTTATTATTTTTTTTGGCAACACCTAGTTTTCTGGCTAACGCTAGAAGTACGTCGGAAGTTGCTACAAAAATATTAAATTTCACTACTCTTTAACATATATACTTTAAAAGCGTTTTATTCTGGTCTCTGGAGCGAGGTGGAACCAACTCTTCCATTCCGAACAGAGTCTTGAAACGCCTCAGCGCTGACAATAATACTCGGGAGACTGAGTGTGAAGATAGGTCGAGGCCAGAATAAAGCGCTTTTTTGTTGTAAAAATTTGCTTTATAAAATCTCTCCTGTAGAAGTCTATTTGATTATAAAATCAAAATAAAGTAAGCCACTACAGAAATGGCTGCAATTAGGTGAGTAAGTCCGATAGTCGTAATAAAAGGAGATATTTCCGTGATTAGCGTTTTTTTCATAATTGAAATTTGCCTCACAGCCACAAAAGCAAAAACAATATAAAGCAATCCCCCTACAATTAAAAACAATTTTAATAGCGACATCATTAAGCTATCAATTGTAAGTCCGTTGATAAAATTGAGAGTGAGATTACTGTTCATATTAATAGAAAAATATTTATATAAAGCTCTTTTTAATCATGGCTTTAAATAGATTTTTTTAGATAACTTCTACCCATAGCTCTTTTTTTCTGAGCTATCATCTCATTAACTATTTTAGTGACTTCTGAAGGATGGGGTACTTTTTCAAACTCGGTTTTGGCTGTGGCTCCGGCTGTTTGCAGATATACTGTGCCGTAATCAATTAAAGAGGCCAGTACGCCTGCAGTAATAAAATTAACATCTTGAATATTCTCTAGTTTGGCAGTAGTAATGTCTTTGTGAACCATGGAGTGAAAATCTACATCGATTACTCTGCGGTTGGTTACGATGAAAACTCTAAATACCATGATAAAAATGTTTCCATAGCAAACCCGAATAAAATTAAATACCAGCCAAGTATAATTCCTGCTTGATATTGAATTTGAACAATGTCTAGCCACTTTGAAGAAATTAATAAAATAGGAAAAAACAATCCTGTAGTTATGATCAAAACTTTACCGAACTGGGTAATAGGATGCTGCCTTAGCAACAAGATAATGCTTTCTTCTTTAAGTTGGGCGTTATAAGCAGTTTTTTTGGGCTTGACTAAGTAAGAAGATAAAAGCGATTCCTGTCTGCGTTTGCTTTTAATTGATTTGGGTAGCTCTTGAGATACTTTATTAATATTTTCTTCTTGCAGTTTCAAAAGCTCCTTGTCTTCTTTTGGACCAACAGCTTGTTCATCCTCTTTGTTTTTTTTAAGAATTTCTTTTTCTACTCTTGACTCAGGAGGTTGAAGCTGTAACTTTTGAGTTTGAGGGTTTTTACTCTTACTATTCTCCTTATTCTGATTTTGGCTAAAAATGGTTACAGACATAGGATTAATTATATCATTATCTGGAGAAAGTTTCTAAATAACCTTGTACCTAGCTTTCTAAAACAGCCAAAAACGCATCCTGATTTAACTCTATTTGACCAAACTGTTTCATACGTTTTTTTCCCTCAGATTGTTTTTTGAGCAATTTTTTCCTTCTAGTCACGTCTCCGCCATAAAGTTTGGCAGTGACATCCTTGCGATAGGCTTTGACGGTCTCTCGGGCAATAATTTTGCCGCCAATAGCAGCTTGAATTGGGACCTCAAATAATTGTCTGGGCACCACTTCCTTTAGTTTTTCAACAACTTTTCTACTTTTTTCCTGAGCATCTTGGTGCAGAGTGATAAAGCTTAAGGCTTCAACTGGTTCTTTGTTAACTAAAATGTCTACTTTGACTGCATCGATTTCCTGATACCCAGAAATTGAGTATTCAAGGGAGGCATAGCCAGAGGTTAGCGACTTTAATCCATCATGAAAGTTATAAATGATTTCACTTAGTGGGATGGTGAATTCCAATCTGGATCTGGATCCGCTACTAGTTGAATTGCTAAGAATCCCTCTTTTTTTTCTGGCGTACTCAATAATGTTAGGCAAATGTTTGGCTGGCGAGAAAATGACAGCTTTGGTTATAGGTTCTTGAATGGCAATTATCTGGCTGGGATCAGGTAGTTGTGAAGGATTTTCAATTGTGATTGTTTGGTTTTTCTTGGTTTTGATTTTATATTTAACTGAGGGAGCTGTGGCAATTATATCTTGATCAAACTCTCTGTTTAATCTTTCTCTGACAATCTCTGCATGAAAAATTCCTAAAAATCCTACCCTGAGCCCATTACCCAAGGCTTGAGAATGGGTTGGTTTATATGATAGGGCTGCATCATGAAGCTTGAGTTTATCAACCGCATATTTTAATTCATGAAAAAAGTTGCTGTCTACAGGATAAAGTTCCATAAACACCATTGGCGTTGGTTCTTTAAATCCTGGCAAGGGTTTAATTTGATTCTGGGTTTGTTTATGAGTAATAGTGTCACCGATTTTTACCTGGTCAATGTTTTTTAATCCGGTAGCTATGTATCCCACTTCACCTGCTGCTAAAGAGTCAACAGCAGTTTGATCAGGAGTAAAGACACCAATTTCCAAGGGTTTAAAATTATTTTTTGAAAAAAACAGCTGCAGATTATCTTTACTGTTTATGGTTCCTGAAAAAATTCTGGTGTAAGCAACTACTCCCTGGTGATTATCATACTTGGAAGTAACAATAAGTGCTTTTAAATCTTGTTGGACCTTATTTTCTGGAGGGGGGATAATGTCTATCACCCTATCTAGCACTTGTTGAATTCCTTGTCCAGTTTTAGCCGAACATAACAAAATATCTTTTTCTTTAATGCCAAAAGTGTCGATCATTTCAAGCATTGTTGAGTCAATATCTGCCACTGCTAGGTCTACTTTGTTAATAACAGGAATAATTTTTAAATTATGTTGAGTTGCTTTTTCAAAGTTAGCTAAGGTTTGTGCTTGTACTCCTTGTGTGGCGTCAACTAATAAAATAGCTCCCTCACAAGCTTGCAATGATCGGCTGACTTCATATCCAAAATCAACGTGTCCTGGGGTATCGATTAAATTTAAGATATGATTTTTGTAATTTAACCTGACAGGAGCGAGTTTAATAGTAACTCCCTTTTCTTGTTCAATAGGATTGGAATCCATAATTCTTTCTTGGATTTTTTGTTGGGAAACTGTATTAGTGAGCTTTAAAAATTGATCAGTAAGTGTAGTTTTGCCATGGTCGATGTGGGCAATGATTGAAAAATTTCTAATTTTATCTGGAGTGTAGGAATTCATTTTTACCCTTGATGACAAATAGGTTTAGCAAAAATTTATATCTTAATAAATTTTAAACTTTTTGCTATATAGTATTGCCTAATTTGGTGAAGTTTTTTAAGAGTTTGCAAAAAAGGTTTTAAAAGGGATTATATAAGTGGTGATTTGAATAGTTTCCCAACTTTCACTCCAAGAATCTTTTGGATGAACTAAAGTACCTAATTCTGGATACCTCCCTTTTAAGTATCTTTTAACCTTAACAAAGCATCCTTGTCTGCTTAAAATTTCTTCACTTAAAATATATATTTTTTCTGAGTTTTTGCCTAATATATAGGGTAATTCTAATACAGAGGGCTCTGCAGCATTTATTATCTCCTCAATCCCATCAGCAGTAATTTCTTGAGTTGCTTCTTCTTGATCAACTGTTTTTGTTATCGCTTCAGGGTTAGTCATTTAGATTTTTTAGCTGAAGGTTTTTTATCTTGCAAAAGTTTTGTTGCTTTATTTTTAAGCCTAGCTCCTTTGTTGGTGTGAAAGATATTTTTTTTAACAGCTTTGTCTATTGCAGAATATGCTTTTTTTAGTGACTCTTGGTCTTTTTTTTGTTCCACTGTCTTTAAAGCAGAACGAACCCGCGATTTAATTTTTTGGTTAACTTCAGTCTTTCTTTTACTAGCCCTCAATGCTTTTTTTGCGTTTGGTAATATCGGCATAATTATTTTTTGATTAATATGATTATTAGTTCTTCTGACAGTTTTTGTTTTTTTGATAATATAAAAATAGTTAAAAAAATCTAAAACTGAATATTGGATTATACTAGTTTAGGAGTAAAATTCAATTATAGCGAAATTAATTCTGATTATACCCCGTTAGCTTGTTTTGCTCAGCGGGAAGAGTAAATCAGAATGGGGGTTTGCTTCTATCAAACCAGGTTTGATAAATTAAACAACTTTTTAAATTATGATGTTAAAGCTAACAAGTTTTACCAAGAAGTTTCTCCGTAATGCTAAATGGCTTGAAAAAAAACAGAAATCAATTTTATCAGCAGCCTTAATTATTACAGCTGCTAATATTCTTTCTTCTTTATTTGGCTTGCTTCGGGAAAGATTTTTGATTTCTGCTTACTTCAACACTGAGGCTAGCCAGATGGCATATGAAGCATTGCAGGTAGCCTTTCAAATACCTGATATGCTGTTCCAGCTGATTATTTTAGGAGCTCTGTCAGCAGCTTTTATTCCTGTATTTACTAAATATAAAAGAAAAAACAAAGAAGAAGCTTTCAAGATTAGTTCTGGAGTAATTAATATTTTAATTTTAGTTTTTTTTGTTGTCTCTGCTGTTGTTTTTATCTATTCAGAGCCCATTACCGCAATCAGAACTGGAGGAGCTTTTACTACTGAACAAATTCAAATAGCAGCCCACCTAACTAGACTGATGCTGTTTGCCCAGCTTTTTTTTGCTGTTTCATTTTTTTTTACAGGAATTTTGCAGTCTTATCAGCGGTTTATTGTGCCGGCGATTGCGCCGATTTTATACAATTTTGGAATTGTACTTGGAGTTTTTCTTTTTGCCAACCAAATTGGGATATATGCAGCCGGACTTGGGGTAATAATTGGAGCGTTTTTACACATGATAATTCAGCTACCTTTCGTTTTAAGGCTTGGGTTTAACTTTCATTTTAAATTTAACTTAAAACATTCTGGGATTAAAGAGATTTTTTCACTTATTCCACCTCGAGTTTTAACGATAGGTATTGGCGAGTTAAAAAATTTAGCTCTAGGCTTTTTTGCAACCAGTATTGGTAATTTAAGTTTTGTAGTAATTAGATTAGCTATTAAGTTGATGTCCATTCCTATTCGTTTATTTGGAGTTTCTATTGGTCAAGCCTCTTTGCCTTTTTTGTCAGAAGAAACAAGCAAACGTCAGTTTTTAAAATTTAAAACTTTAGTGACGGAGTCTATTAATCAAATAGCCTTTTTAGCAATGCCCTCAGCAGTTTTATTGATAATTTTAAGAGTGCCTATTGTTAGGTTGGTGTTTGGAACTCAAAATTTTCCCTGGCAGACTACTCTTATGACCAGCAGAGTGCTGGCTGTTATTGCAATTTCTATCGGTTTGCAGGCGATGAGTCAACTATTAATTAGAGCCTTTTATGCTCTGGAGGACACTCTAACTCCTTTTTTGGTGACAGCCACAGCCTCAGTTATTTATTTGGCCGTATCTTGGTTGCTTGTTTTTAGGCTTGAGACAACAGTTATCGGTATTGCTTGGGCCACTACAGTGGCAGCTTTAGCTGAAACTAGCCTTTTCTTTGTTTTATTAGAAAGAAAATCCAAAAAGATGTTTTTTAATAGTTCTTTTTTACTTGCTCAGTTAAAAATAATTTTATGCTCTTTTTTAATGGCGATTTTTTTGTATTTACCCTTCAGAATTTTTGATGAACTTATCTTTGATACCAGCAAAACTATTGAATTGATTGTTTTAACCATAACGACATCAACTATTGGACTACTGGTTTATGTTTATTTTTCAATTTTGCTAGAGGTTAAGGAATTGGGTCTATTTGCATCATTGATGAACAGGTTTAACAATGGGAAAAGGTTTTTAGCCAAGAATAGAGAGGTGTGGATAGATTCTGGGTCAGATGGAGAGGATATTTAAAAATAATTTTTAACAAAATATGCTTTTCTACTTTATGCCACTGCTAGTATCAAGTATACTTACTGTTAAAGATTGTTGAGAAATATTTTTAACAAGCTGCCCATATGCCTAAACCGCTTAAATATAATATAAACTTATTACCTGAAGATCCTTTTTTTAAAACAAATACAGGCCGGATTTTGAGCTGGTCTCTTAATGTGGGCCGTTATATTGTTATCTTTACCGAAATAGTGGTAATTGTTAGTTTTGCCTCAAGATTTGTTTTAGATAGGAGAATGACAGATTTAAATGAATCAATCTATCAGAAGCAATTGATAATTGAATCTCAGTCAGAGTTAGAAACCAATTTTAGATTAGCTCAAGCAAAAATTCAAAGTTACCAGGCTATTGAACAGCAAAGCAATTTGGTTGAGGTTTTCCCCCTATTACAGCAGGTAGTTCCTAATGATTTTAGATTGCGCTACTTAAGAATTCAGCAAAATCAAATATCTGGAGAAAGCATTGCTTTCTCTAACAATGCTTTGAATTTATTTATTAGTAACATGCAGCTGTCTCCTTATTTTGACAATATTAGTGTTAGTAAGATTGAAACATCTGAGGATTTATCTTTTGGTTTTGCAGTTAATTTTACTGCTAATTTTTTGACTCGATAAATTATTGATAATTAACGATGCCAGATATAAAACAAAAAAAAATAAAAGAAACACTGGGCAAGTTTTATCAACAGCCTGTCGCTAGGGTTTCTTTGGAGTTTTTTCTATCATTGCTGGCAATTGTTTTCTTTACAATTTTTGCTATTAGACCAACCATTTTAACTATTGCTGATTTAATCAAAGAGATCGAGGATAAGCAGGAAATTGAGCAGCAACTTCAAAGAAAAATTGCAGCATTGGCCAGTGCTCAAGAAGAATATCAGCTTTTACAAGATAAAATTCAATTACTAGACCAAGCTATCCCCTCTAAACCAGAATTAGTTAGAACTTTAAAAGTAATAGAAAAAATAGCTACTGAAAATAAAGTTATTGTTAGCAACTTAAGAGCAACTGCCATTCCTGAGGAGGAAGACGTAAGTGTGGCTAGTGCAGATCAGTTAACAAGGATAGATTTATATATTTCTTTGCAAGCAGTGGGCGATTACCCATCTTTAAGAGATTTTGTTGAAGCCTTACATCAATATAGGAGGGCAATAGTGGTTGAAGAAGTAAGTTTTCAGATTGATGATAGGGTATTTCAGAGAACGCTTAGAGCTAATATGTCAATTAGAATTCCATATTTTGGGGATAAAAAATGAAAAATAAGTTCAAAATTCAGCTCGAAAATATCCAGCGTCAGAAAAAGTTGTTGATTGGTCTCATTCTTTTCTTTGTGGTAATAATTTTTTGGCTGATCATAAGTATTTTTATAACTCAACGAAGAACATTGGTTAGTTCAGAACTGATGAAATTAGCCCAACCGCTAGTGCCAAGTCTTAATCGAGAAGTCTTGGATAGATTAGAAGATAAAGCATACTTTAGTGACAATCAGTTAGATCGGTTTTCAATTTACGTTTTGGTTGATGATCGCAGTGCACAAACAATGCAAATAATGGATATTATTGATGATTCTATAGTGGTCATTAATGGCGTTGATGAGGATGATGAGCAAGTAGAGGAGGTTGTTGAGGAGGAGGAAAGCTTAGTTGATCAAGAGCAAGCAACAGAAGATCAGGATGTTGAGCTCCAACCTTTAGCTGATGATCAGGAAAATGAAGAAGATCAAGAAGAATTAATTGAAGGAGTGATTTGATATTGAAAATAATTAATAGACTTTGAAACATGATTTTAAGAAAGGATTACAGGCAAAGTTTCAGTTTTTTTTCGCCTTGTGTTTTAGCCTGTTTATCCCTTAAAGTATTTATAGGCAGCTCTATATGCTGTATCATTTAATTGGGAGTTGAGTATTAATATTATTGAAACAACGACAAATGTTTAAGAAAAAAAGTAATTCAGGTTCTGGCTCTCTAAGTCAAAAACAGATTCCCACTATTGTGGGCTTATTGATTTTAGTAGTAGCTTTGATTGCTGGTTTATTGTTTTTTGGAGAAGGAACGGGTGTGTTTGCACCTAGAGCTACTCCTGAAACTACTCCTCAAAATATTAGAATTACTAACCTGCGCCATGACAGCTTTACTGTTAGCTTTTTTACACAAGAAGCAGTGCCGGGATTTATTAAATATGGCATAGATCCTGGAAGAATCAACTCACAGGTTAGGGATGATAGAGACCAACTTTCTGGATCTGTTGATGATTTTCAACTTCATCATATTACTGTTCGTGGTTTAGAACCTGAAACAGATTACTATTTTGTGATTGGAGTTGGCAGCAGAGCAGAATTTGATCAAGAGGGCCAGCCTTTTGAAGTCACAACAACTTCTCAAGTTAGTGCTCAACAACTACCAGAGGCCGTGACTGTTTTTGGAAGTGTGGCATTGGAAAATGGAGCTCCAGCCCAAGGAAGCATTGTTTATGTGACTGCTCCAGGGATGCAGGATATGTCCTCTTTAGTTAAGGGTTCTGGCAGCTGGGCAATACCTTTATCACAAGCTCTAAATGCCCAAGGAACTGATTATGCTAACTTAGGGGATCAAGACTTAATTACTGTTTTAGTTCAAGGATTATCTTTAGAGAAACGCTTACAACATCAATTAGCAGTAAAAAATGCTCAACCCGTAGAGTTGGTTTTTGGTCAAGAACTAGATCTTGCTGATCAAGTATTGGTTGAGGACGAGGAGGAAATATTAGAAGAAGAAATAGCTCCTCAATTAGATGCAGTAGATTTAGATGAAATGCAAGAGAGCGATATTAGCGGTCATCTTAAGGATTTGTTGGATGAGGAAGAACCTTTACTTATTGAAAGTAGTGCTAGCGCAGAGTTATTGATTGGAGATTTAAAAACAGATCCAGATGAGCAAGTATTCACAACTCAAGCTCCAATAATCAAAGGTAAGGTTGCACCAAATGTTGAAGTTAAAATTCAAGTACATTCTGAGGCTCAATATGATGAAGTAGTGGTTGCCAATGAAGAAGGAGAGTTTGAGCTTGATTTGGCGGTTTTGGGTGCAAATCTTGAGCCAGGAGAACATACAGTAACTTATAGTTATACAGATCCTGAAACAGGGTTAGAGGTAGTTAAAACAGAATTCTTTTGGGTAGAAGATCCAGATAAGGTTACTTTGGCAATGGCTGATACAACCACTACAGATGATACTTCAACTACTAGTGAATCTGATCCTCATGGTACAGGTGATCCTTATCCAATGCCTTCCCCAACTCCTGTTCCTATATCCACAGTCGATGAAGAAATTGATGAAACACAAGAGGCCACTGTTGCAACCGATCCTACCAGAGAGCATATTATCAGTACCGAGAGTGGAGTTTATAAGGCTGGTTCAATTGGTGCCACAAGTTTATTGATTGTATCAGGGATCTTTTTTATCTTAATTGGTTCTTGGAGTTGGTGGCTTGCAGGAGAATTAGACGACAAAAGCTAGAGTTTGGAGACAACATCCCACAAATCTCTATCTTGCCCTTCATAGCCTAGAGCCCAAATTGTAATACCTGCTAAATCAAGCTGTTTTACATATTCAAGCTTATATTCAATTGAAATAGGATTTTCATAATAAATCACATTAATGTGGTCATCTTTGACATAAATAATATAAGGGCAAAGAGCTTTTTTATCCCAGCCTGTTTCTATTTGCAAGTTTTGATTTTCAAGCAATTTTTTTACTCTTTGATAGCTCGCAGTTACTCCACTGTTGGGATAGGTATTAGCATAAGGAGACCATGAGTCGACTCGCCACTCATATCCATAAAAAGGAATGCCTAGTAAAATTTTTTCTTTTGGAACATAGCGTAAAAACTCTCTTAAATTTTTATGAATGTCATCGCTCCAACTATCATTCGAACTAAAGAGGGGAGCTACAGGCCCCGCCTGAGGCGAGCTACGTCTGTGAAAATCATAAGCCATTACAATAATGTAATCTACTGATCGGCTAATTCTAGGAATGTCCCAAATTTGTCTATTGTTAGAGGCGCTAGCATAAACATCAACTGAAAGCTGAACATTTCCGAATTTGTTGTTTAGGTGTTGTCTAATTGTTTCGATTAATAAAGCGAAGTTATTTCTTAGTTCTTCACTAGCACTGCCATTATATTCGATATCAATATTAATTCCGCTGATTGGATAGGCTAGTAATAAAGAATCCAGGGCTGTAATCAGATTTTGATGAGCTTCTGGGTTGTTAACGATCTGTTCAATTTTTTTTGACTCAAATTGAACTAAAGTTATTTCAAATTGATTATTGTCGCGATTCATTTCTTGGGCTAGTTCGAGCAGTTTTTCTGATTGAAGCCGTGCATATCCAGGGTGCAGGGTGCCATCTTCATTAGTTGTGAGAATTGTTCCGTCTTCACTAATATTAAGTCCAAAATAGCTTAGATGGGTTAGTTCTGGCTGAATAGTAACTTGTTCAATATTCCAGTAGGGTAAAAATCCATAAACAATTTTGTTGCTCGCTTCATTTTTTTTAAGAATCTCCTCAATATTGATAAATTCAAATAAGCTATTGCTTGCTATTGGCGAAGTGAGTGGAAATTCCCAGAAACTCAATGCAATTAAAAAAATAGCAATAATTGCTATTAATAAGCCTGCAAAAAAAAGCTTGATTTTATTTTTTTTTGAGATTCTATTAAAAAAATTAATTTTTTTTGGAGGTTTAGTTTGATCGGCGTAATTAGGTGTCATGAATCCTATTGCCTAATAACTTTACCATCTTGGACCATGATGGTTTGAGAACCATATACAGGAGTTCCTTCTTCATTTGTTTCAAGGTTGCAGTCATAACAATATAGATGAGTGACAGGGTCTTGCAACATTACTCTTTCTTCTAGCTGTAGTCCATGAATTTCTTCTCCATGTTCAGGTGGCTGACCGGTTTCAGGATTAATCCAGACGTTTTGCTGGCTAAAGCTTGAGTTTGAAGGTTTGCTTTTATTCCAAAACATATCATTATTCATGACTTCGCATGGTTCAGTACTAAACTGGGGAGGCATTCCATTAGCGCAGACTCCTCCAGATAATACATCACTCGGTTTTTCCTGCCAGATTGATTCTTTGTCTGTCAAAATGTAGGTCATCAAATCATTAAACATTGGAGCTGCTCCAACAATACCAGATGCCAAGTAATTCATGGGAGTGCTATCATTGTTCCCAACCCAGGTGGTAACTAAAAACTCAGGCGTAAATCCTATGGTCCAGTTGTCTTTAAGGTCATTGGTGGTGCCGGTTTTAGCACTAACAATATGTCCAGGAATGACTAATTGTGAGTGAGTGCCAAAAATCATAGTGCGAGCATGGTTGTCTTGCATGATGTGGCTTGCCAAATATGCAGGTGCACGCTCCATCACTCTTTGCAAATCACCTCTGTTTCTTAGGCTTTCATAATTTGTGAGATGCTCAAGATCGTTAATTCGTTGTCCGAAATCAGTTTCTTCTAATATTTCTCCAGAATAAGTTTCCACCCGCAAGATCGGCGTGAGTGGCACAATCACTCCTTGGTTGGCTAATGTTCCAAAAGCTTGTGCCATATCTGTCATTTTTACTTCGCCTCCTCCTAATGTTAATGACAGTCCATATTTAGCTGGATCAGTCCAGGTTGAGATTCCCATAGATGTCGCTTGATCAATAAATGGTTTTACTCCAATTGTTGCCAATGCTTTTACTGCCGGAATATTAAAAGAGTTGCCTAAAGCTTGTCTAATCGTAACTATTCCTCGGAAGCCTCCATCATAGTTGCGGGGGCAATACAGTCTTTGATATGGTTCTTGGAAACAGGTTGGTGTGTCTAAAATGAGAGTTCCCGGATTAAGTGTTTTTTCCTGGAAAGTTGTGGCATACATAATTGGTTTGATAGCACTTCCGGGTTGCCGTAGAGAAATAGTGACGTTAACTTGTCCTTCATCTTCAATATTGAAATAGTCTTTCGAGCCTATCATAGCTAAAATTTCACCTGTGTTGGGTTTGGAGATTAAAGCTGCGCCGTTACTAGCCCTATATCTTTCTAAACCAGCAACTTCTTCACTGACTATCTTTTGAGCGGCACGCTGAGTTTCCAAATCAAGGGTTGTGTAAACTCTCAGACCTCCTTTTTCGACCTTGTCAACTCCATATTTTTCATAAAGCAAATCTCGTACAAAAAAGACAAAGTGGGGAGCTTTAATTTCGGTTTGGGATAAAGCATAGGTTAAAGGTTTTTCCCCAGCCTTTTCTGCTTGGGATTGAGTAATAAAGCCTTCCTCAACCATTCTGCGCAGAACTTCTGCTTGCCTTTGCTTGGCCCTCTCAGGATTGGATCCAAAGGGAGAATATTTAGTTGGTGCTTGAGGTAAACTGGCTATGAGAGCAGCTTCTTCCAAACTCAAGTCTTTAGCTGGTTTTCCAAAATAAGATTGGGCTGCTGCCTCGATTCCCACAGAAGTTCCTCCATATGAGATGTAGTTTAAATACATTTCAAGAATTTCGTCTTTGCTATAGACAACTTCAGTTAATATGGCTAATAAGGCTTCATTAAATTTACGAGCAAAGGATCTTTCAGGAGTAAGTAATGCATTTTTAACTAACTGTTGAGTGATGGTTGAACCTCCTTCTAGTTTTTGGGCAAACAGATTATTGCGAATGGCACGAAATATTCCCTCAGGGTCTAACCCCATGTGTTTGTAAAAGTTTTTATCTTCTATGGCGATGGTAGCTTGGATGACATGATCTGGTAAATCTTCAATATTAATTGGAATACGATTGATATCTGCATAGATTTCATAAAGCAGTTCACCATTACGATCAAGAATTTGCGTGCTCACAGCATAAGTGTCATAGGAGTCAGTAGCAATTAATTTTTTGGGAGATGGTAGATGCTGAAATAAATAAATAACACTAACTACTATTAGTAAAAGTAAGAGTATCGCAACTGAACGGAAGTAAGGATTAATTAAAGGGTAAAAAAGGATATAAAAAAACTTAACTACTTTTGGATGTTTAGCATGCCAGCTATTAGGGGCAAGTTTGGGAGTGAATTTATCCTCTTTTTGTTTTAAATTCAAATCCTGAGATTTTTTCTCTTGTTTGTTTTTATTAACAAATTTTTTCTTTGTTATTTTTTTGAAAATGCGGCCTGGAAACTCAACAATTTTTTTAAACTGCAATTTATTTAGCATAGAACTAGCTTTTGTTTTAGAATCGGTGTTTTTTGTCATGGTTAGGATCAATATCTGCGACCTGGTTTTTGCAAGTAGAAATATCAATTATTTCAGAAATAATTGATAAATTCCAATGATGATTGATTCTGATTATATACCCCGCCAGCTTGCCCTCCCGCTAAGCGGGACGGGAGGAACAAATTAGAATGGGGATCAAGCCTAATTAAGTAATAAAGTTTCTTGCTTATATACTATTATATAAATTTAAAG
>CAYVBW010000020.1:0-2314 GCA_964449995.1 uncultured Pseudomonadales bacterium
CTAAAAAAACTAATTTGTGCGAGAGGCAATTCGGTTACAATATATAATGGTTGTCTTTCAAGCAGCTAATTTATATTTATGTCTGTTGCTAAACTAAATTCTCATCTAAAAAAAATGATTTTTGTTTGTGCGAGTTTATTGGTAATCATAACTCCTTTCCTTTTTACTTGGTTCAACTCAGAATTATTTGAGTTTAACAAAATGATGTTTGTTTATTTAATGACAGTTTTAATTACCTTTGCTTGGGTAGGCAGAATGGTGATTGTTAAAAAAATTATTTTTAAGCATACTTTTTTAGATTGGTTTTGGTTAGCCTGGCTGATAGCTCAAGTTTTATCAACTATTTTTTCCTTACACCCAAGAACCTCGATTTTTGGCTATTACTCTAGATTTCATGGAGGCTTACTCTCAACCTTGTGCTATGTCCTAATATATTGGGCTTTGGTCAGTAATCTTAGCTTTAAAAAAATTTCAACTCTGATAAAAATGGCAGTAGTGGCAGGAATTGGGGTAAGTTTATATGCCATTCCAGAACGACTCGGATTTTCTCCCAGCTGCTTGTTAATTCAAGGCAAACTAGGAGTTGGCTGCTGGGTTCAAGATGTCCAGCACAGAGTTTTTGCCACCTTTGGCCAACCAAATTGGCTGGGTGCTTATTTGGGCATGCTATTGCCCTTGGCCATTAGCTTTTATTTAAATTCTATAACTACCATTAATAATAGTTTGCGTTCTTTATCAGAATCTTTTTTACAAAAAATTATCTTGCATCGTTGGCTGTTGGCGATAGTAACTATTTTTTTGGCTTTAGTGTTTACTCAATCTAGGTCTGCCCTCTTAGGCCTCACTTTTAGTATGGCTATCATGCTGGGCTACAAACTCTTGGCTAGTTATCGTCATCATCGATCTATTGGCCAACAAAAGCACTTATTATTTGCCGTCTTGTTGCTGCTGGGAACTGCTTTAGTTGCCGGCACCAGCTTCACTCCTTCATTAAAGACTCTCATCAGCCGTATCTCAATTCCAACAGAAAATCATGCTGAAACTGAAATCCCTGCCAAACAAGAACCATCTCTACCGCCCAACATTATCATTACCCCCTCTGAAGAAATCAGGATGATTGTGTGGAGAGGAGCCGTTAAAGTATGGCAACGCTATCCTCTTTTAGGCAGTGGGCCTGAAACTTTTGCTTATAGTTACTATCGCGACCGCTCTTTAGAGCACAATTTAGTTTCAGAGTGGGACTTTTTATACAACAAAGCTCACAACGAACTGCTTAATCTGTTAGCCACCACTGGAGCTATTGGTTTGGGAACTTATTTAGCACTGACAATCGCTATCTTTTATTTAGCAGGAAAAACTTTACTGGTATATGTTAATAAGCCAAAAACTGTCTCACTACAGCAAAATAACCTGGTATTGGGTATAACTGCAGGCTTGATTGGTTTCCACATCACCAACTTTATTGGATTCTCAACAGTGATGGTATCCGTACTTTGGGTTTTCTTCACTGCCTATCTATCTCTAGCTGCTTTTCACTCCACAGAAAAAGAAAAGGGGCAGCTAAAACTTTTGCAAAAGAAAATTAAACAAAATAAATCTGCTGGCTTTACTCAAGTTATAGTCCTTCTTTGGTTATTCTTTATCGCGCTGCACTTTTTATTAAGGATAGTGAGTATATGGCAGGCAGATCGCTACTTTTTTAAAGGCAAAACCCATGCTTCAGCCAATCAATACTCCCAGGCAATTCATCACCTGCAGCGGGCTATCTTGCTTTCTCCACAAGAAGCAGTCTTTTATGATGAATTGGCTAATGTCTATGCCCAAACCGCTCTAGAACTATTTATTAATGAGGAGGATGAGTTGGCTCAAGATTATGCACAGTTGGCAGAAGCTGCCACCTACCAGGCTACACAGCTCAACCCCCATCATTTAAATTTCCTTAAAACTCAGTCTTCGGTTTTCAAACAACTGACTGCTATTGACGAGCAGTACTTTGAACCTGCAATGGAAGCATTGATGAGAGCCAAAGAAAAAGCACCAACTGATCCAAAAATTGTCTATCAAATAGGCTTGATTGAGTTGTCTTTAGGAAACCAAGCAGAAGCTATCAGCACAATTCTTGAAGCCATTGACATGAAGCCCAATTACCACCAGGCACGATATCGCTTAGGTTTAATTTATGAGATTAACGATCAATGTCCAGAGGCATTAGAGCAATATCAGTTTATTTTGGATTACTTAATACCCCAAGATCCTAACTTGCAAGAAAGAATCAATCAATTGCCCTGTTATATTGAATTGCCAGGAAATCAAT
>CAYVBW010000020.1:2414-4664 GCA_964449995.1 uncultured Pseudomonadales bacterium
AGCACATGCTCCAGACTGCTGCTTTGGGCAAAATCATCTGCGAAAATTGGAAAGAAGACTCAACTAACCCAAACTTAACCCTAAATAAAGATTTGATTATCACCACCTTACTGGTTCATGATTTAGGAAACTTAGTAAAATTCAATCTCAAACAACCGGTTGGTTATCAATGCAAAGAACACCAAAAACTATTTCAGGGAGATAATCTAAAATTTTGGCAAACAAAACAGCAAGAAATGATTAAGCGCTATAGCCCTAATGCTAGCTTAGCCAATCTTCAAATCTTAAAAGAACTTAACTTAATTAAATCGGCCAAATTGCTAAAAAATCATACATTTGAGCACATAAATCAGCTGATTTTACAAACCGGACACTGGCAGGAAAAAATTATATCCTATTGCGATTTGCGCTTTACTCCAACGGGACTAGATTCTGTCACAAATAGAATAAAGGATTTAAAAATTAGATATAAAACTTCAGATTCAACCTGGAAAAACAAGGATATTGTTAAACAAAGATTAACAAGTAGCTTAGCTCTAGAACAGCAGCTTAACTCTCAAACAAAAATTGATATCACTCAAGTAAAAACAGTTGAGATTAATGACAACATCATACAACTACAGAATTACTCCATCAGGGTTAATGGAAAAAATTAAGGTATAATACCGCTTGTGAATTACAAACTGTTAACAGCACCACATCCGAATTTAAGAAAAAAAGCTCGACCAATTAAACAGGCTGATAAAAAACTCATTTCAAATCAAGAATTGTTAATTCAGGCTTTGAACGATGAGCAGGATCCCCCTGGAGTTGGGATGGCCTTTACCCAGATAGATAAATTAATCAGGGGTTTTGCCTTCAGACCCAGTGCAGATAAAAATAAAGAAACCATCATCATGCTTAACCCCGAAATTGTGTCTCATAGTGAGCAGCTTTCTCTAGGAGAAAACCCGAAAGAAGCTGATTTAGAAGGCTGCTTGTCAGTCCCCAAAATTTATGGACCGGTTTGGCGCTGGCAATGGATAGAACTAACGTACCAAATAGCGAAAAATAACCAGCTGGTAAACAAAAAAGGTAAGTTTTCAGACTATGAGGCGCGCATTATACAGCACGAAATCGATCATCTTGAAGGAGTCTTGTTCACTGACAGATTGATCGAACAAGATCAACCTGCTTATTTAAAAGAAAACGATGACTTTATTCCAATCGAAGATAAGACTTTGCTAAAAGTTTATTAAACTCTGATGAAAGATCAAAAAATTCATATAGCTGTTGCCGGCAGCACTCAATACTCCACCTGGGTTGCTGAAGCATTAAATCAGCATACTCAATTTTCACTAGATTGGATTCTCACCCCAAAGCCAAAAAAAATAGGCAGGCATCAAGAGATAACTCCCAACCCCCTGCACCAATGGGCAAAAAAAGCTGCAGTTAAAACTTATTTGCTCTCAAAAAAAGTTCAGGAATTTAAAACAGAAATCACAGATTATCACACAAAAAATCCTGTTGATTATCTACTGGTGGTTGATTTTGGCTATCTTGTTCCAAATTGGCTGCTGCAACTTCCCAACAAAGCAGTTTTAAACCTGCACCCTTCTGCCCTGCCTAAGTGGAGAGGCAGTTCTCCTGGGCAATTTGTGATTTTATTTGGCGATGAACACTCAGCAATCAGCTTGATGAAACTCACCCCTGAGCTTGATACCGGACCCCTAATTGCTCAAGCTGAATTTAGCGTCAAACATCACTGGACCAGCCAAGATTACTACAACCACAGCTTTAAACTTGCCAACCAGTTTTTAACTGACTGGATATCAGACTATCATCAAGGAAAACTGGCTGAAAAACCCCAGCCAAAAAAATCCCCTACTCCCTTGGCTAGAAAAATCAAAAAACCTGATGCGTTTATTAAGTGGGATATATTAAAAAACCTGATGCAAATTGAGCCCTCTGACTCCAACAGTCAAAAAATCCTAAAAAAACTTAAAACTCAGCTTGATAAAACTAGTTTGATGGAACAAATACTGGCACAAAATCAGATAAAAAACTGGCCTAACATTATTGTGCAAGCCAGTAAAGCTTTCCAGCCTTGGCCGATTTTATGGACTAAAATTCCAACTCCCAAAGGCAAAAAAAGAATGCAGATATTATCATGTGCTACTGGTAGCAGTGGATCTCTCCAGCTAGAGGAGGTAAAGATTGAGGGTCAAAACAAAGCTAAGTGGAATCAAGTTAAAATAGGGTGAGTGGTAG
>CAYVBW010000020.1:4764-13134 GCA_964449995.1 uncultured Pseudomonadales bacterium
CGAAATCTATTCTTCTGTTTCTTCTTTTTTCCAGTGAGTAGTAATGCCCTGTTTTTTCATCATCCGCAGTACTTTTGTTGGAACTTTATAGCGTTTGCGAACTCCATCCATCATCACAGTCACGGTATGTAGATTCCGCTTAAAAGTACGCTTACTGCGGTTCTTGGCATGCGACACATTATGACCAATGTGCGCTACTTTTGGATATTTGTACTCAAAACTTTTCATAACAAGGGGATTTTAACACCCCTTTTAACTTTAGTAAATCTCAGAAAACGAATTTCGTTATTGCTGTAAACCTAACCCAGCAATAAAGTTAAGAAAAAATTAGCAATAGGACTCACTAGCTGAACAATGGGCATCTGACCTCCGCCAAAAGGAATCAGAAGCAAGATTAAGATCATAATGCCGTAGCGCTCCATAAAACGTTCATACTCTAAACCCAAATCTCTAGGCAACAAGGCCTTTAAAACCTTAACCCCGTCTAGGGGACCAACCGGAATTAAGTTAAAAATTGCCAAATAAATATTGATAGCAGCTAGTTGAACTAAAGAAATACTCACCACACCAACCGGCATGGGAACAAATCTTAAAATCATAGCCAGAAGAGCTGCGACAATAAAATTTGAAATCCCACCAGCGGCAGCAATCAAGGCCGTATCGCGCACTGGTTCTTTTAGATTGAAAGGATCAAACGGAGCCGGCTTACCCCAGCCAAATCTAGTAAGTAAAATGGCAATCACTCCCAAAGGATCCAAGTGAACCCTTGGATCTAAGGTTAATCTCCCTTTTATTCTAGGTGTTGGGTCGCCTAGTTTGTCAGCTGCCCAGCAATGAGCAAACTCATGAATGGCGATTGTCATCAAAATACCCGGAAAAATAATCAAAAAGATCAATGGGTGTGCTGCGAATAAACTTAACATATTGTTAAAAACACTTTCTTAATTATTGATTGTAGATGCTATCGTACCGATAGTTGCAATCTAGAGCAAGCGGAGTTTTTCCTTAAAACACTAACTGTTTTACATAAAATTTTGTCTAGAGAAAAAAGCAGCCTTTCTTTATAATTAGTCGGATAAATCATCTTTATTAATATTTTTTTTAAGATCTATTTGCTAAAGATTCATTATGCGTCTTTTAATCGTTAAAGACGAGTCTACTCTTTTGGGAAAAATCAAAAAAAATCTTGATTTAAATTATATTGTTGATTGTGTTAACACATGCGAGGATTGCTTGTTCCAAATCCAGATTAATTCTTATCAGTTAATTATTATTGATTTAGATTTTAGCAACTGCAGTTTTAAATTAATACAAAAACTAAAAAAAAGAAAGGTCAGCCTGCCAATTTTTGCTTTTGGCAGACCCTCCTCCAACCCTAGCATAGTTCAAATTCTCAAACATGGAGCTGATGATTTTTTGTCCAAACCCTTTAAATGGGCAGAGTTTAGTGCCAGGATCCAAGCTTTAATCAGAAGGAGCGTCTTTCTTAATAAACAAACTGTTGAAGCCTGCGACTTTTACCTGGATACCTACAATCATCTTATTTCTTATAACAACTTACCCGTGGTGCTTAAAAGAAAACAAAGATTTATTCTTGAATGTTTAATTATTCATTACCCCACTACTGCAACTAGAGAAATAATAACTGCTTTTGCCTGGAAGAAAGACTGGATCAGTCGCAATATTATTGATACTCATATCAGTCTCCTTAGAAAAAATTTATGGCAGCGGTTACATATTAACCCCATCAAAACTGTTCATGGCAGTGGCTACAGGCTTGAAAATTGCAGACAAATAAAAAGTAAAGATTTAGTGCTGTGGCAATAGAAAGAGATTTGACTTTGCAGGGATTAGTAAAGAATGTTAGAACTTATTTAAATACAAGCTCTATCTCCAACAATTAAATACTCTTATTCTTTATCAATAAATATCCTTCTACTCCAATAAAAATCCCAATACAAATAATTGCTGTTATAATTATTGTTGGGTAATTGTTATTAAAGTTAGAAACTGAAGTATGTTTAAGATAAATCCCCAAGTATGCCCAAATTGGTACCAAGCCATAAATTAAATTTTTCTCTTTAATCATTGTTGCTGATGCAATCACCATTCCAACCAATAAAATAATTACTGCCCACACCTGGTCGGAAAAAATTAAGTTCTGCCAACCAATTTTCACGAAAAAAGTAGTGACATTAGCTATAGCAGCAATAGTAATCCAGCCAAAATAAAGACCAAAAGGAATTTTTGTATATAATTTATCTTTTTTACTTAATTCTTCTTGATTTGTTAAGGCAGAGATCCTAATTAAGGAATAAAGAATCACTAGCATTAGTAGCACTGAAAAACCTATCATTTGATAATGCCAAAGAAAAATCCAGATAGTATTGGCTATTGAAGAAACAATAAAAAAGATATTAATCTTCTTAATAATAGCTTCCGTTTTTTTATTTTTTGGCAAAAATTGATAAAACACATAAACTGCCAGCAAAAGATAAATTAAGCCCCAAATTAAAAAAGTAACTCCTGCTGGAGCAAATAAGTTGGGATAGGAATCTGATATTTCACCGGTTGTAACACCATTGATTGGCAAAATATTCGCCATGGTATTAGTTGATATCATAACTAAAAAACTTAGTAAGGTAAAAGTTTTATTCTTTAGCATATTAATGTAGATGAATTATTTGATACTCATGCAAAATTAATATATCAGGAGTAAGAGGCAAAAAGCAATCGCTGGACCTGGCAAAAAATGCTTAAACTTTTATACTTGAGCTTTTTCAAATCTTGACAAATAAATAAAAATCAATGATAATTATTTCTATCAAAAAGATATAAATCTTTATCATTAAAAAATTTGAAAGGAACAAAAATGCTAATAGCAAAATCCAGTTGGTTTAAAAGAAGAAAGTATGGTGGTTGGGGCTTAACACCTAACACTTGGCAAGGTTGGCTGTATATAACAATTATCATTGGGGTGTTTACACTCTTTCAAGCTCTCCCCTTTTGGGATGACACTATACGGATGACAGCCACCATCATCTGGTTAGTTTTCCTATTTGTGGATTTAACACCACTAATGATTGCTGTTAAAAAAGATGAGCTTGAATACAAAATTGAGGCGATTGCTGAGAGAAACGCCGCTTGGGCGATGTCGTTAATTCTTGTTTTTGGGCTACTTTATGAGTCAATCCTAGCTTCAATGGAAGGTGAAATCTATATTAATTGGATTATTGCCACTGCCCTAATAGGCGGAGCCACAATTAAATCGATTACAAATTTATATTTAGAAAAGAAGGGTTTAAGCAATGAAACAAAAAAATAAATACCACAAAACTACACTCCTAGCAGGGCTAATTTTAATCATCCTCGGAATAATTTATTCTCTAACTGGAATAGGAGGCAACTTTATTAGTTTGTTGTTTATCAATATTGGTTTGATTTTAGCTATTGTCTCAATGCTGAAATTTAACAGATTAGGAGCAGGCTCAGAGCAAGATGAAAGAACCAGACAATTATCAACTATCAGTTTGTCTTATTCTTGGCTATTAACCTTTATAGTGTTAAATGTTGTGTTTTGGTTAGATTGGTTAAACTTTCTAAATCTGACTCTATCTCAAGGAGTATCTTTAATTATTTCTGTCATGATAATATCGGCATCTATTGCTAAATGGTGGCTAAATACCAAAGGATATCAAGATGAAAAATAGAATTAAAGAGTTCAGAGCTAAAGCAGACCTTACCCAAGAGCAACTTGCTGAACAAGCTGGCGTAACCCGAATGACTATCGTATTTTTAGAACAAAATAAATATAATCCTTCACTAAAATTAGCTCATAGAGTGGCAAAAGTACTAGGTACCTCAATTGAAAAATTATTTGAATTTGAGGAGGAGGAGGATTAAAAAGTATTCTGCAGGGCGGGAAGGATTTGAACCCTCACGAGTGGTTTTGGAGACCACCATGCTACCATTGACATCACCGCCCTTAGTTTATTAATTTAATTTTTCCTAACCGCTCATCATAAGATTACTTGCAAAACCTAAATCTGGATCTTAATTTTACCCCAACTCTTTCAAAACTGCTAGAATAATTACATTCATTAATAAAGTAAGATCTTACTACTTATGCCCTATCTCGATCCTAGTCTTAAAAAAACGCTTAAAAAAGACAAGCAGTTACTTGAAACAACCAAGCTTCCCATCATCACTGTTTCTGCTTCTTATATTGAAGACCTAAAAGGATTTCATGATTTTAAAGAAATTGATACCACCACCGATGTAGTTTTTTCCAGAGCCCATTACTCAATGGCTTTAGCTGTAGCTGTTCAAGCCTGGCAGGATCATATTGATCCCAAAAAAGCCTGGGTGGTAGATCCAACCAACTATGTTAAGGCTAAAGATTGGTCAAACGTTGTCTTCACTGAAACAGTAGGTAAAACTTTAGCTCGTACTCCAATCTTAAAAAAACTCAAGGATCTGGCTGATAAATTTGCTCGCAATAAACTCCCTATTCTGGGCAGTATTACACCACCCCTGCTCTACCTGACTCAAAATATCAAACAGCCAATTTTATCTCTGCATATTGTTTCGGGTAATATTCTGGCCCAACAAGGTAAAAAAATTTTTCAAATGGTGACTGACCCCCATGTTAGAGAGGATTATTTAAATCAGGCTGAACAAGATAATATTACTTTTTTGGTTTTTGATGAAAAAACCAAAACTGACTTTTTAGAAAAAGCTGCCTTACTTAAAAAAAAGGTTGATCCCAAACGTGTGATTGTCAGTGGACCCCCAGTTGATCCACGTATTATCTCTGCATCCAAAAACAAAAAACCCTGGACCAAAGGTCCTATAAAACTTTGTATAACCACTGGAGGCTTGGGTACTAATAAAAATGAAATCAAAAAAATCCTTGAGCAACTTCTGCCAGAACTTAGAAAACGGCCCAGCCCTTATCAATTATTAGTTTATGCTGGTACACATCAAGATTTAGCTGAGATGGTGCTTAAGCTAGCAGCCCAAGAAAAAGTAGCGGTTAACCTAATTGCGGGCGATGACCCTGCTAACTTTCATCTAAAAGGAAAACTAAATAAACTACCAGATGCCCGAAAAATAAAACAAGAACTAAACTCAGCCAAATTAAGCTTAATTTACCACCCCCAAATTGTCGATGCTAACGAACTATTAACCCACTTTTCCTTTCCCTGGGCTGATGGCTTTATCAGCAAACCCTCAGGCGACATGGCTTACGATGCAGTTGCCAGCGGTAGTTTTTTGCTCACCTTGCAGGAATGGGGAGAGTGGGAGCACAACATCAGAGAAATTTTTACTCAATCAGGGGCAGCGCGCAGAGCAAAGGTGGATAATATTGTAACTCAGCTGAAAAGCTTAGCCTCAACTCAAGGAGGCTCTGCTGCCTGGATCACTCAAGCCATGAAGTCAGCCTTAAATATTGACCAGCTTTACACTAGTGGAGCAAAAAATATTATCAAGGCTGTAAAATAGCCCAGACATTTCAGAGAAAAATCCGAAAACTACTTCAGCTTTTTAGCTAATTTGTGTTCTGTTCTTTTATTACACTTGGGACAAAACTTTTTGAGAGGAAAAGTGGGATCCTCACCCTGCTGTTTTTTTTGAGTCTCATTCATTTTGTTGAACTCTGTAATATAGTTGAAAGACTTACACACAGAACAAACTAAACCCACTGGTGCTCGATTATCTTTTTTCTTTGTTGCCATAATTCTCCTGTTAAATTTTGTAGAGTTAATTTTTGTAAATTTGTTAAGAGGTTGAATATTCTAACATAAAATTCCAAATTGCAGAACAATGCCCGGAGCAAATCACAAAACTTTGTTAACTTGAGCCAACGGTGAGATTCGAACTCACGACCTACGGTTTACAAAACCGTTGCTCTGACCAACTGAGCTACGTTGGCTTAAAAATCTTATTAATAAGCGACCATAATAACACCGAAAGTAAACAAAATTAAAAATAATCCCTTAACCTCAAACAAATACAGCAATCATGAGCCGAAGATGGGATTCGAACCCATGGCCACCATCTTACCAAGATGGTGCTCTACCCCTGAGCTACTTCGGCAAAATTAACTAGATCCATATTAAACAAACATACTATTTTAGCATAATAGTACTTGATATTTGGTATAACCGAGTGGTGATTGATTGAAATTAAAGCTGGTAATGCTTAATCTTAAGTCTTAATGTGCAATTCTAATCCCAACTTTAACAACCAAGTGTGGGAGATAATATAACGTTCCCGCAAGATGTAAAGTGGGTAGGATGCTCCCAACTCCACGGAGTTGGCAGACGACCCATAAACCCTTTTGAGAACTGTTCAGGAAAAATTTATTTACCTCCCACATTTGATTGTTAAAGACCTGTTTTATAGATTTGTGAAATCTGTCAAATCTATATTTAATTATAAACTAATTATAAACAAACTAACACAAATATAAAAGATAAAATTTCTAATTAATTGTTGCTTAGATCAACACCACACAATAATCTACTACCTAGCTTAAAGATATATTCCTTCCTCTTGACTACTACCCTCTTAAACCTATATTCTAATAACAGTGACTAAAAAACTGCCCAACCTCATAAAACAATTTGCCCAAGATTTTCAAATACCAGTCGCTGTGGTTTATCTAGCAATTTTTGCTGTAGTTTCTGTTGCTGGAATATTTGTGACTACTTCTGCTATTAGAGAAGAGCAAATAATTAGAGGTCGAGCTACTTATCAGGTGGTGGGCTGTAATGAACCATGTACTCATAACCACCAGTGCGAACCAGATCATTTTTGTTTTCAAGGACGTTGTAGATTGGCAGACAATCCTGAAAGTCCAACTTGCGAATTAACTCCAGTTCCCTCCCCCACAACTCCTCCTGTTATCACTGAGCCCACCCAGCCGATAGATAAAGGAACAGAAACTCCACTGCCAACTGAGACTGAAGAACCAGAAGAGGCAACCGATGCAGCTATTTTACAACCAACTCCTATAGAAGAAATGGAAGACTCAACAGTGGTTGCACAACTTGAACCAGAACCCACAATTGTTGTTGATGAAGAAATCGAGCCAATTGCTAAACCAGATGTTTCAGAATCAACCTTTTTTGAACAAATCCTAGGGGCACTAAATCAAATTTTTCCAAATACTGATGATGTCTCACTACCCATGATTTTAGGTATTGGCTTGGTGGGTTTAGTTATCTTGTTAATCGTCGTCTCGTTGGCAAACTCCAAAAAAAATAAATATCGACCGACAAATTTCAAAAGTTTAGAACTGCCACAACAGGAACAACAACCCGAACCAACAAAACCAGCTCAGCCTGCTCAAACAATTCATTCTGACAAAGTCTCCATTCCCACCAATAAACAACCGGCCACACCTACCCCTCAGCCAAAATATAGTGATGGTGACTCCGATGATCTTACCCCTCCGCCATCAACTATGATTTCAAGAATCAAAGAAAAAGATATTGAAGTTCCTCGGGATGATTAGTGGTGGTGTCGGTATCTTGGTATTTGGTATGTGGTATTTAGTATTTGGTATTTGGTATAGCCCGGTGGTGATACTAAATGCCCAATTTTTAACATTTTTGACAAGCTCGCTGTAGATACCAAACACTCTTCACCATCCACTAGATACACAACCCCAAACTGTGCTAAAATAACCAGTTCATTATGAAGTTTATTAAAAAATATATTGGACAAGTTATTGCGGAGTTAAAAAAAGTAACTTGGCCTAATAAAGAACAAACCATTAACAAAACAGTATTGGTGCTGATTGTCAGCGCTGTTATTGCGCTATTTATCGCTGGAGTTGATTTCATACTGCAGAATATAATGAGAACCTTAATCAACTAAATTTAAACTAATTAATTTTCAAAATATGGCAAACAAAGATCAAACCACAAAAAAAGAAGATCAGAAAGCTTCCAAAGAAGCTGATACTGAAACAAAGCAAACCTCTCAAACAACTAAAGATGATTCAACTAAAGATGATTCACAGCCAGATTCTCTAAAGGCCTCAGAGCAACCTGAAAATGAGAATGAGCAAGTAGAAACCCCTGAAGTTCAAAATGAAAAAATTGAGGCCCCTGAAGTTCAGGAAGTTGAGGTTGAGGAACCTAATATAATTCGCATTGCAGACGAAGATGACGAGCGCGCTCGCTGGTATGTGGTTCACACCTACTCTGGCCGTGAAGTTAAAGTGGCTGAAGCGCTTAAACAAAGAGCCCAAACGTTAAACCTAGATGACCAAATTATTAAAATCTTAATTCCTACCAAAGAAAAGATTCAAATCCGCAAAGGCAAGCGAAAAAATGTCAAAGAAAAAATCTTCCCAGG
>CAYVBW010000021.1:0-10878 GCA_964449995.1 uncultured Pseudomonadales bacterium
TCCTAGGATGAAAGAGATAGTAACTTTGCTAGGAGAAAAACTAGATCGTGAAAATTTATTTTCAGAAGTTCCAGCCGGATTAATTATTTCTGGTGGAGGTGCTCAAACAGTAGACTTAATTGAGGTTTCAGAAAGAGCCTTGGGTTTACCTGCCAGAATTGGCAACCCTCCTGAACTGGAGGGAATTATGACTGAAATAAAAACACCTGGTTTTGCTGCAGCGGTTGGTTTATTGGTTTATGGACAAAAACAGGGTGCTGGAGAAACCGTTTCTCACAAAATTAAATTAGGGGAGGTTTTCAGAGATTTAAAAATCAAAAATTTTTCTAAAAAAATAATTGGCTTTTTGCAAAATTTATTACCTTGATTTTTTTACCTATCCTTAGGCAATTTTTCTCACTTGGAATATTTTGAGAATAATGTTAGACTTTGATATATTGTGCCCAATTAACAGCTATAAATTAATAATATTTAACCCAGCACATAACAACTGTTATTTTGGGGTTAATAGATAATTTAAAAAAATATGGGATTAGTTAAACCTTCAAATAATACTTTTGCAAAAATTAGAGTTTTAGGTGTTGGCGGCGGTGGCTGTAATGCGGTTAATTCTATGATTGAATCAAATCAGATTGAAGGCGTAGAGTTTGTTTCTGTTAATACAGATGCGCAGGCGCTACTAAAGGCAAAATCAGACACTAAGCTACAGATTGGGAGTAATTTTACTCGAGGTTTGGGCTCTGGAGCTGATCCAGAAGTTGGCAAAACAGCTGCTGAAGAAAGTCAGGAAAAAATTAAAGATTTACTTTTTGATAGCGACATGGTTTTCATTACTGCAGGTATGGGTGGCGGTACAGGTACCGGAGCTGCCCCTATCATTGCTAATATTGCCAAAGAAGCTGGAGCATTAACAGTGGCTGTAGTTACAAAACCCTTTGTGTTTGAGGGTGTAATTCGTATGCAGACTGCTGAAGAAGGAATTGATATTCTAAAGGATTGCGTTGATACTTTAATAGTTATCCCAAATCAAAGGTTAATGGAGGTGGTTGATAAAAAAATGTCCTTAATTGACGCTTTTAGGCTGGCAGACAATGTATTGGGACAGGGAGTTAAAGGTATTTCTGATTTAATTACTGTTCCAGGACTTATTAATGTTGATTTTGCTGATGTTAAAACCATTATGGTTGATTCTGGTTCTGCCTTAATGGGGATTGGGGAAGCTTCAGGACCTGATCGTGCCGTCAATGCAGCACGAATGGCTATTTCTTCTCCTCTTTTAGAAATTTCTGTAGAGGGAGCAAAAGGTTTACTGTACAACATTCATGGTAGTTCTGACATGACTATGACAGAAGTTTCAGATGCTTCAGCCATTATTGCTAATGCGGCTGATCCAGACGCCAATATTATTTTTGGTGCCAATATAGATGAAGCTTTAGGTGACAAAATTAAGATCAGCGTTATTGCTACAGGCTTTGAAGAGAAGGTAGTGGCAGGAGTTGGAAGAAGACCAATGTTTGGTGCTTACAGCAGGCAGTCGCAAACTAAGTTTACCCAACTGGACGAGAATGGAAACAAAATTGATAGGGCTCCTGACGGCTTTACTCAACCAATAACTAAATCACAGCGATCACTGCAGACTGAAAGACCGGAAAATATTCAAGAAGAAGCTTCAGCTTTTATTAAAACAACTGAAAAAAAAGAGAAAGATCAAACTAAAGAACAGGATAAAAAGAGCGTTCATCAAGATGTTGATGATAGTGATGATTTGTCTTTTGAAGATGACTTTGAGGTTCCGGCTTTTTTGAGAAATAAATAAATTTTTATAATACGGTAACGGCTATTCGAAGGTTTTAACCCTCGGAACTTAATTAATTTTTTAAATAATACAAATTTGCTATATAATAGGATAACAGCTGTTAAGCTCGGCAATCACCGAGTAAAGTTGTTTTTAGACAACTGCAGCGCTTGAAGAAATTGTTGGATTATAAAATATCCAATAAGAGTAGAACAAGCCGGGTAAGACCGAAAAAAGCTGTAATTAAGATAACTAAATTTTTTTAATTTAGTTAAAAGAGGTGGTACCGCCTAAACTTATCACATGGGCCCTCTTATCTTCATCTATATTTTTAGATGGAAATAAGAGGGCTTATTTGTTACAACTAATTACAGATCACAATCTATGTCAAAAATAAAATCATTTCGAAAACCGCCAGAACTTCCTCAATTAGAGCAGGAAATACTTAATTTTTGGCGAGAAAATAAAATATTTGAGAAATCGGTTGAGAACCGTTCAAAAGATAACTCTTTTATATTTTATGATGGCCCCCCTTTTGCCACAGGTATGCCTCACTATGGCCACTTGCTAGCCTCAACCACTAAGGATGTAATTCCTCGTTTTCAAACAATGTCCGGCAAAAGAGTGGAGCGAGTTTGGGGTTGGGATTGCCATGGTTTACCTATAGAAAACATAATTGAGGAGAAATTAAATATTACTCAAGGAAAAAAAGAAATTGAAGCTTTAGGCATTGATAAATTCAACCAAGCTTGTCGTGATGAGGTTTTGAGATTAGACCAAGAATGGGAGGAAATTATTGGACGCATCGGTCGTTGGGTTGACTTTAAAAACAACTATAAAACTATGGATTTGACCTATATGGAATCTGTTTGGTGGGGGTTTGAGCAGCTGTTTAATAAGAATTTAATTTATGAGGGTAAAAAGGTGATATTATACTGTCCTCGCTGTGGCACTCCTTTATCAAATTTCGAAATTGCCATGGATAACAGCTATCAGCAGATAACTGAAAGCTCTACAGTTTACAAGTATCCCTTACAAGATGAGGAAAATACATATTTGTTAGCTTGGTCAACTACCCCGTGGAATAAACTTGCCACTACTGCTTTAGCTGTTAATCCTGATTTAGTTTATATAAAAATTAAGCAAGACGATGAGTTTTATATTTTAGCTAAAAAGAGACTTGACTTACTTAAGAGTCAAGAATTTGACTTAATTGAAGAATATAAAGGCTCCGACCTTCATGGTTTAGGGTTTGAGATGCATTATGATTTTTATCCAGAGAGAGAAGCAAAAGAACGAGCTGGAGTCGTTGTTGCTGATGATTTTTTGACTGCTGATGAGGGTTCTGGAGTGGTGACTCTGGCTGCTTATGGTGAAGAAGATTATCGAGTTATGGAAGAAAACAATGTTCAAATTGTGCTTCATGTAGATGATGAGGGTAATTTAAATCCAGAAATCAAACCTTGGGCAGGTATGAATATCATTCAAGTTAATGCATTGGTTAACAAAGACCTTCGAGAAAGGAATTTGGTTTATAAAGAAGAACAGTACACTCATAGCGTTCCTGTTTGCTATCGGTGTGAAACAAGACTTTATTACGCTCCGGTTCCTGCTTGGTTTATTGACATTCAAGCCATTAAGGATGAGTTGATTAAAAAGAACGAAAATATAAATTGGGTACCCCAACATCTAAAACATGGCCGATTTCTTAAAGGTTTACAAAATGCTCCGGACTGGAATATATCTAGGTCACGCTATTGGGGAACACCCATTCCGATTTGGAGGGGTAAAGATAATGATGGCAATATTGTTACAAGGATAATTGGCTCGTTATCTGAGTTAAAAAAATGGGCCGTGAATCCAGATCAAGTTGCAGAGCTAAATGACATTCATAGAGAAAATGTTGACAATATTAAAATTTATGTAGATGATCAGCGCTCAATTATTGGAGAAAGAATAGAGGAGGTTTTTGATTGCTGGGTAGAATCGGGATCAATGCCTTTTGCCTCAGTTCATTATCCTTTTAAAAATCAAGAATTTTTTGAGAACAACTATTCAGCTCAGTTCGTAAGTGAATATATTGCTCAAACAAGGGCTTGGTTTTATACCATGCATGTCATTTCTGTAGGAATATTTGATCAACATCCTTTTGAAAATGTTCTGACAACAGGCACTATTTTAGCTGAGGATGGTTCAAAAATGAGTAAATCCAAGAAAAATTTCCCTGACCCAATGGAACTTATTAACAAATATGGAGCTGACAGCCTGCGCCTTTACTTGATGAGTTCTACATTAATGAAGTCTGAAAACTTGAATTTTAGTGAAAAGGAAGTTTCTGATCTTCGTAGAAAGGTTTTTTTAATTTGGTGGAATATGATATCTTTTTATAAGTTGTTTGCTGATCAAGATCATAATGTTTCTAATTTTCCTAAAAAAGCTAGCCATATTATGGACCAGTGGCTGTTGAGCCAAATGACAAATCTTACAACTGAAGTTAAACAGAACCTTGAAGATTACGAGATAGTTAAAGCCAGTAGGTTGCTGATTGAGTTTATTAATGATTTCTCTACCTGGTACTTAAGGCTTTCTCGAGAAAGAGTTAAGGCTGAGGATAATCAGGAAGTAAGTTATGTATTTGGGGCTTGTTTGTATCGACTAGCCCAGTTATTTGCTCCAATTTGCCCCTTTTTTAGTGAGTTGGTGCATCATAATATGATCGATGAAAAAACTTCAATTCATTTAACTGATTGGCCTAACTCTTTTACTGAGCTAGTGAACCCAGAGCTTGAGACTGAAATGAATTTAGTAATGAAAATAGTAGAAATGGGTCGCAGCATAAGGCGTGATAAAGGAATTAAGTTACGACACCCCCTTTCTAAGCTAACGGTTAAAGGTAGTGTTTCTTTAACCTATAAGGATTTATCCAAAATAATTACTGAAGAACTTAATGTTAAGCAATTATGTTGGAAGAGTGGCCACGATGATGAATTACAGGTCAGGTATGATTTAACTTTAAGCGCAGACTTGAAGCAGGAAGCCTTGGCTAGGGATTTAATTAGAGAAATTCAGGACTTGAGACGCAAGGCGCAATTAGCTGTTGACGAGAAGGTAATTTTTGAGCTACCTAGTTGGCCTGAAAAGTGGCAAAGAGAAATTGAGAGCAAGACTAACACATTGCTTAAAAAGGGTGATAAGATGAGGTTAGTTTTAGAAAAAGACTGATGTTTGTCAGGCTTTTTAGCTTTATGTCATGAATATGAAATGGCTCATTCCCGTAATTTGCTTTATCTTGGCATGCTTGAGTTTATTAACTTTGCGTAGCATTGCCCCTGAACTGGTCGTCAGGCAATTTGTATACTTTCTATTGGGTTCGGGCTTTTTTTATTTTTTATCAACTTACCGATTCAAATCTTTTCATAAACCCGCTGTTATTGCTTATTGGTTATTAATTTTTGTTTTATTATTGCTGTTGATCGTCGGGAGGGAAACCAGGCAAACAGTGAGGTGGATTGATTTATTTGCAGGCTTTAAAATACAGCCCTCACAATTTGCTGTGGTGATTACCAGCTTATTTCTTGCTTTTGAATTACCCCAAATAAAAGTAGATAAATGGTCCGGTCTGTTGAAACTGATTGGAATTATTATATTCCCAGCCTTGTTAATTTTTTTACAACCTGACTTGAGCAGCAGTTTGGTATTCCTTATGAGTTTTGGAGTTATTTTATTTTTAATTCCAATTAAATTTAAACAAATTGTTATTATGGGCTTAGGTTTTTTAATGGTGCTATCAATACTTTGGGCTGTAGTGCTTAGACCTTATCAAAAAATTAGAATGACAAGTTTTTTTAGTGCTTCTGAAACACAGGATGTGGATGCTGGCTACAATGCTAGACAGGCTTTAATAGCAGTGGGTTCAGGACAATTTTATGGCAGAGGTCTAGGTTTTGGAATTCAGTCTCACCTAAGATTTTTACCAGAAAGACAAACTGATTTTGTTTTTGCCTCAATAGCTGAAGAATGGGGATTTGTTGGTTCTTTTATTTTGGTAAGCTTATATTTTACTCTTATTTTGGTGATATTATATTTTTCATTTAAGGTTGAGATCCTTTCTCAACAACTATATTTATTGATTTTGGTCGTTGCTTTATTTCTTCAAGTTTTTGTTAATATAGGGATGAATCTAGGTCTATTACCGATCACTGGAATCACTTTACCTTTAATTTCTTACGGAGGCAGTTCGGTAATCTCTTTTTTAATTGCTTTTGGTATTGCTTTTAATATCATAAACAATCAAAAGACCAAGTATAAACTTTGGATCAAATAATTATAAAAGACTGCGCTTGTTTTTTATTGGTTTTTGTATGATAATATCTCTCTTATTATGAGAAAATACGCCATCATTAAACTAGCGGGTAAACAGTTCGTAGTTCAAGAGAACGATGAGTTTGTTGTGGATCGTTTAAAGACAGAACCTGGGAAAACCCTAACAGTGAAAGATGTTCTACTAGTTAAGGATGGTGAAAAAGTCACCGTTGGCTCTCCCCTTCTCTCAAAAGTCACGGTAAAACTTAAAGTCATAGAGGATTTTAAGGATAAAAAAATTAGAGTTGCTAAATTTAAAGCTAAAAGTCGCTATCGAAGAGTTATGGGCCATCGTCAGCAAAAATCCAAAGTCCAAGTTATCTCCATTAATTAATCACAGTTATGTCAACACATCTTTTTGTGCTAGGTCACACACCTCAGCTTTCACTTGCTGAATTAAGATCTCTTTTACCTAAACAAGAATTGGAAACTTGGTCAAATCACTTAGTGGCGACTTCTTTGCTAAAAGACCAGCAAGCTGATCAACTCCAGGAAATATTGGGAGGAGTATTTAAAATTCTTAAAATAGTAATGCCCTTACCGCCTGCAAAAGATGAGATGCTGTCAGAAATAACTCAACATTTAAAAAATTATAAAGGTAAGATTTTATTTGGTTTAACCTTTTTCCCCAAAAGCAATCAATTGTTGTCTGAAGCCGACATTAAAAATAGCCTTAAATCCGTAGGTAAAAAATCTAGATATCAACAAACAGACGATTGGGGATTATCAACTGCAATTTTAAGTCATGAACCTGATGCTCTTGATTTGTTTGTTATTGAAAACTCTGGTCAACATTATTTGGCGCAGACTTGCGCTTATCAAAATTTGGAAGCTTGGGTTAAGCGTGACAGAAAAAAACCATATAGTTCTGGCAAGAGAGGTATGCTGCCTCCGAAACTGGCTAGAGTTTTAGTTAACCTGGGATTGGGACAGCTGGACATGAGCCCAGAGCATCAATCAGTTTTATATGATCCTTTTTGCGGAACAGGAACTGTGCTTATTGAAGGTTTATTGCGTGGATGTGAAGTAATTGGTTCTGATTCAGATAGTGAGGCTGTTGCAGGCACTATTAAAAACTTATATTGGCTGGAAGATCAGTTAGAGCAAAAAGTAAAATATCAGGTTTTTCAAGGTGATGTAGCCCATGTAACCAAGCATTTATGGGAAGTTAAACCAAACTTAATTGTCACAGAACCATTTATGGGTAAACCTAATCCTAAACCATCAGAATTAAAAAATATATTTACAGGGTTGCGGTCATTATACCTGGGAGCTTTTAAAGCCTGGGCTCAGATTTTGGATAGTCAGGCTGTTGTAGTAATAGTTTTTCCTCAAGTTAGGGCACAAAATAAAGAATATAATTTATTGGAATTAATTGACAAAATTGCTGGTTATGGATATACTCTTCAAGTTGAGCCTATTGACTATGGCTATCAAAAGTCAGTGGTAAAAAGGCAAATATTAGTTTTTAAATATCAAAAGTAATTTACTATGGCACACGTTAAAGGTTCTGGCACAGTTAAGCAACAATCTCAGAGAAAACGCAGTGGTAAAAGACTAGGCGTGAAGCTTCATGATGGTCAGGTTGTCAAAGTGGGGCAAATAATCCTTAAACAAAAGGGCATGGTTTACAAAGCCCAAGATGGCGTAGGTGTTGGTAGAGATCATACTCTTTTTGCTATGCGAAATGGCTATGTAAGTTTTGGTCACAGGCATGGAAATACTACCGTAAGTGTGGTAGAAAAGACCTAGTAGTAGTTTGCTTAAACAAGATTTTCGTTTTTCTTTTTTCTCAATTTATGGCATACTGTTGTTATGACAAATGATTTAATTATTCTCAACATTGACCAACTTCAACCCAACCCCTTCCAGCCAAGGGATAAAATAAAAAAAGAGTCTCTTTCTGAGCTAATAGAATCAATAAAAACTCATGGCGTGATTGAGCCGTTAATCGTTGCCAATACTCCAGCTGGTTATCAAATCATTGCAGGTGAAAGGCGCTGGAGAGCAGCAAAGGAAGCCGGCTTAAAAGAAATTCCTGTTTTAGTTAAAAAAACAAGTCCCAAGCAAATGCTTGAAATAGCTTTGGTAGAAAATGTTCAAAGAAGTAATCTCAATGCTATTGAAAGAGCAACAGGGTTTCAGCAACTGATTCGTGACTTTGGTTTTTCTATTGAAGAATTAACCCAACAAATTTCTAAGTCGCAATCTTATATTAGCAACAGTTTGAGGCTTTTAAGACTTCCTGATGCTATTAAAGATGGAGTGATCGAGGGCGTTATCTCAGAAGGACACGCTAGGGCTTTGGCTGGTTTAGATAATGAGTCACAGCAAATTAAGTGTTATCGAAAAATTGTAAATGAAAATGCTTCTGTTAGAAGAACCGAACAGATTGTCAGGCAATTGAAACAAAAAATTAATAGCCAAAATGAGAGTAAAACCATTGATGAAAAGAATAAGGAAATAGAAGTTTTAGTAAAAACTCTGAAAAGAGAATTGGAATCTCCTCCAGAAATAAACCTTACTAGGACTAGAAACCTTACACGACTTGTTATTACTTTAAAGGGAGATAGAAAAAAGACTGATAAAGATTTACAGAGGGTGTTAAAAAAGCTTAAAAAATAATTTTTTGAATCATTTTGCTCGCTTACTTACAAAACTAACATAATTTTATCAGCCACATCATACCAAATTGGGACAGCTGTTACTTCAGCCCAGGGGCTAAGCAATGGTTCGGTAAGTTTAACAATCATTACAAATTTTGGATCATCTGCTGGGGCAAAGCCTAGGAAGCTGGCAATGGTGCCAGTCTCACGATATCCCCCTTCTGAACTAGCTATTTGAGCTGTTCCTGTTTTACCTGCTATTAGGAAATGTTGATCTACCCAATTGCCTCTTGTTGGTGCAGAGTTAATCATCATTTTAGTAACTGTGTTTGCAGATTCTTTCTCTAGAACTTTTTTTAATATTTGGGGTTCGTGTATTATTTTACCTTGGGTTTGAGAGTCACTCACTTCTTGAACGATATATGGCCTCATCATTATTCCTTGGTTGGCTATGGCTCCTGCAGCCCTCACTAATTGCAAGCTATTTGTTAAAAAACCCTGACCAAAGCTGGCATTGGCTAGCTCAACTGGTCTTAATTTATCGCGCAAAGGTGTTGATCTATCTTCCTGTAAATCAATTTCTAGCGCATCACCAATGCCAAATTTTTTTAAATAGTTTATAAAGTTTTCTCCTCCGATTTTTTCGACAGCATAGACTAGAGCAACATTGTCTGATTTCTTAAGAGCATCTGTCATAGAAATATTTGGGTTGTATTCATTGTTCCAAGTTCTGATAGCAAAATCACCAAAAACCCTGGGTCCTGAGCAATTATCGCAGATTGTTTCAGGCGTTATTGCTTGGGTGTCAATGCCTGTCGCTATAGTGAATATTTTGAATATCGAACCAGGCTCATAAAGATCAGTTAGAATTGGATTTTTTAGTACTTCGGTTGGTGTTAAATGATACTCTTGAGGATCGTAGTGAGGCCAAGTAGCCATTGCTAAAATTGCTCCTGTTTTAGGATCCATAATAACAATTTCTCCCTTTTTACTTTGAGTTTGTGCAACGCCTTTTTTTAATTCTTCAGTAGCAATAAACTGGATGTCTCTACGAATAGTAAGAGTGACATCACGACCATCTAGGCTGGAAAAGTCAAGTTTTTGATCTGCTAACTGTTGGCCCTGAGCATCTTGTTTATAGCGGATAATTTTTTCTTGCCCTTTAAGTTCCTTGTTAAGGGCTCCCTCAATACCGTAAAAACCAACATTTAGTCCATCCTCATCACTTCCAACAAACCCAGTAATGTGAGCAGCCATCGATCCTTCTGGATAATGCCTAACTGATTGTTCAATAAAATGTAGTCCTGTAATTCTACTAGATTCAACTAATGTTTTTAGTTCTTCACAAAGAGAAGAGCTGAGTAAAATCCAAGAGCTGGTACGATCAAGGGCGTTTTTTAGTTTTTGCCGAAATTCGTCTGAAGAAAATTCTTTGAAATTTTGACTTACTTCTTCATTGCCGTTTTTTTCGTCTTGAATTTGCTGTAAGTGAAATGTTTCAAACAGATTTATCAATTGCTCAATCAAATTATCTTGTTCAATCTTAAGCTCATTTTTATTGACGTAAAGGTCATAGACAGTTGTATTACCCACAAGCAACTTATTGTCAGCTGTAAAAATTTTCCCCCTCTGCCCCTTAATTGTATTTTGAGCACTTAGTTGCTTGCTGGCCGCTGATTTTAGAGTTTGAGACCTAATCACTTGCCAATAAAATAATCTCAAGGAAATTAAAAACAGTGTTCCAAGAATGATCAAAAAAGCAGTTTTGATTCTGTGGTTAACTGCAGAAACTTGAGACATTATATAAAAAAATTATTGTAGTTTAAGAGCTAGAGGCTGATCAGCGCTAATGATGATTATATTAGAAATCGGGATATATTCCTCAATTGCTTTTTCTCTTAGTGAACTGAGAGAGGTAGTTTCTCCAAGTTCGACTTCCAGCCTTTCCTGTTCCCTGACAAGCTCCTGCTTGCGAGCTTGTAGAGCACCAATTCTGTCTTGATAAGCAATAGTTTGACTAAGTTTGAAGATAGTAGAGATAGTTTGGTGCACTAAAAATAAAATCAGTACTAAATAATAAAGCTTGATAAGTTTATTAATTTTTGTTTTTTTCAT
>CAYVBW010000021.1:10978-12995 GCA_964449995.1 uncultured Pseudomonadales bacterium
AAATCAGTACTAAATAATAAAGCTTGATAAGTTTATTAATTTTTGTTTTTTTCATAATTGTTTTTCAAAAACTCTCAGTTTTGCGCTGCGAGCTGCAGGATTGTTAGTAGTTTCCTTTTTCGTTGGTGTTTCTGGTTTTTTGGTTAAAATTTTTCCTTGATTACTTTTTTCCCATTCTTTGAACTGCTGTTTAACAACCGCATCTTCTCCTTGATGAAAAGCTACAGTGATTATTCTGCCTTTGGGGGCTAGAATATTTATTGCTTGAGGCAATGCTATTCGAATACTAACTAGCTCATCATTCACGGCTATTCTTAGAGCCTGAAAAATTTTAGTCGCTGGGTGCAGATGTGAAGTTCTGGCTTTATTTTGAAATATAATTTCAACTAATTGACCTACAGTTTCGATTTTATTTTCCCTATTCTTACCACGAAATTGATCTATTGCTTGGGCAATTTTTCTCGCCTGAGCCTCACCTCCATATTCTCTGAACAATTCTGTAAGCTGTTTTACAGAGAGAACTGTTAACAAATCAGAGGCAGTGATACCTAGGGCTTGGTCCATTCTCATATCCAATGGTTGGTTGGGTTGATCAAAGCTGAAACCACGGTGAGAAGCCCGAATCTGATCGAGGCTGGTGCCAAAATCAAATAAGATTCCATCAACTTGAATGGTTTCAGCTTGATCTGTCTGAAATTTATGAACTTCAGCTTCTAAATGAGAAAAATTAGCTTTGACTAATTTTAAATTACCAGTTGCAATATCTGAGGCAAAGATTTCTTGTCCATATTCAATAGCTTCTTCGTCTACATCAAAAGCAATTACCTTTGCTCCTTTTTTTAATATTGCCTGAGTATGACCCCCTCTGCCAAAAGTAGCGTCTACATACCAACGATCAGGTTTAATATGCAAGTACTTAATAACCTCTTTGAGCATTACTGGTTTGTGTAAAGCGGTTTTAGTCATTGATTTGTTCTGCAATTACCTCAGCCTGGTTTTCGAGTTGGTCAATGTATTGGTGATATTTTTTTTGATCCCAAATTTCAATCCGACTGAAGCTGCCCACAATCACAATTTCTTGATGTAGGTTGGCATACTCAATCAAGTACTTGGGCAGATGTACTCGACCGTTATTATCAGCTTTAATTAATTTGGCTTCATTAGTCATGATTCTGGTCAAATCACGATGAGCTTTTTTTGTGAAAGAGCGTTTGGCTAATTGGCCAAGTTCTTGTTTAAATGTGTTTGCTTTTAGCAAAAACAAACAGCCATCTAAGCCACGAGTTACTATCCATTCTTTGTTTTTAACTCTAAAATTTTTTGGTATTGAGACCCGTCCATTTTGTTGTAGTTTGTAATAATACTTGCCGATAAACATGTATTTTTTGTTTTGTTTACCTATTATTTATATTGTTGTTAACCAATATTTTATACTTTTTATTTTTTTATAGGATCTTTTACCAATTTATACCAATTTATAATTGATATTATAATGACCTAAATAAAATAGTCTGTAAAGACGAAACTTATTTCGGGTTTAAAAACAAAAAATACTTAAATTGAAAAAAACTAACCGCTATAATAAGCGGTTAGAAAAAGTATCCTAGAAGAATTTTCTTTTAACGGATAACTGTATAAAGTTCCATTAATTGAACTTCAGCCTTAACTTCCTTCCCCTCTATGGTTGTGTCAAATTCGTGCCAACTTTCACCATCATAGCCTACAACGATAGCTGTTTCGCTTTCTTCATTGGTGCGAATAGACAAAGAGCCCAAACCTGAAGAGGTTTGTAGGTTAGCAGAGCTTCTTAAAGCAAAATGATCTGCAATCACATCTCCTTGTAAACCTTCTGGAAGACCATAACTGTTAAAAACAACTAAGTAGCGTTGGCTTGCTAGAGCAGCTGCTTCTAGTTGGAATTTAGCATCTCTTGATGCAACAGAATTTTCCCGTGAGACATTGTCAAAATAACGCCAGTCAGTTTTAACTGCGTATGATTCTCCGTCTCCAGAAAATC
>CAYVBW010000022.1:0-11626 GCA_964449995.1 uncultured Pseudomonadales bacterium
CTGTCGCTCAAACTTGCTTGACTTCTCATCCCGCCTTTAAAATTAAAGGTTGTCAATTTTCTTCAAACTTTGAGATTTATCAAAACTATCTGCTTGAGACACGGGCGGGATTCGAACCCGCGAACGAAGGTTTTGCAGACCTCGCCGTTAGACCACTTCGGTACCGTGTCGATCAATTCAATGAATCACTATCACTCCAACTCAACCAAATTCCAAAGTTCAACCAGATACTCAGTTTCAGGTGATAGAGTAATCTCCTCATTACTGCCAACAAAAACCGCCTTTGTATAGTCAGTAATTCGTATCCAGCAAGTAGGTTTAAATTTATCTCTCTCTACCACTTCGCAATAAACAGATTCTAGTGTTTTTAAAATTTGTTTTTTGTTTCTATCTAAAAATATATATTGCTTTGCTGGTAAAACATGAGTTCCTTTGCGTGTTTCAGAATCAGTGGTATGTCTTTTCTCAACTTGTTCAGGTTGAGAATCTACTTCATCAAATTCTGGAAGTTTGTTTTGATTAATTTCTTTTGTCATTGCTATCCTTTATGTAATAAATGTTAAAATATGCAAACCTGCTTAATTTTATCATGAATAACCAACAAGCCCAAGCTTACTACATCAAAACTTACGGTTGTCAAATGAATAAAGCAGACAGTGAGCGTATTGCCAGTGACTTAGAAGGTCGAGGTTTTGTTTTAGCCCCATCATGGAAAAAATCTAATCTGATTATCATCAACACCTGTTCGGTCAGAAAAAGAGTAGAGGATCGCATTAGAGATTTTATTCATAAAATCAAAGAGAGCTACCAACAAAAACAACAATCTAAACCAAAAATTATACTAACAGGCTGTATGATCCACCATGGAGCAGAAAAGTTGCTCCAAATGGAGCCAGCCATTGATGAAGTCTTAGATATTGGCGAAATTGGGTTTAATATTCAGCCTAAAAGAACCGACAAAAATCATGCCTTTGTACCAATTTCCACAGGCTGCAATTCATTCTGCACCTACTGCATCGTGCCCTTTGCCCGAGGAAGAGAAAAGTCCAGACCAATGGATGAAATCATAGCTGAGGTGAAAAATTTGGCAAACAGTGGCTACAATGAAGTCACCTTACTGGGCCAAAACGTTAACTCCTGGGGATTAGAAAAAGTTGGAGTTAGTTTGCGGAAAATGCTAATGAGTGATGATAAATTTCAAAGACAAAATTTACCAAGTAATCAATCACAGTACTTAAAACCCAAGGGTACTCCGCCTTTTGTAAAGTTGCTGCAGGAGGTATCCCAAATTAAAAATATAAAAAAAATTCGTTTTATGTCAGCCAATCCTTGGGATTTTTATGATGAGCTCATTGAAGAAATAGGATCAAATAAAAAAATAGATCGCTACATACATCTCCCAATTCAGTCCGGCAGTAATTCAGTTCTCAAAAGAATGAATCGCGGCTATACTACTCAGAATTATTTAGAAATTGTTAAAAAACTGCGCCGAGCTGATCCAAAGATAATCCTGGGAACTGACTTAATTGTTGGTTTTCCTGGAGAAACTAGAGAAGAGTTTCAAGAAACTGTTGCTCTAGCAAAAAAAATTGGCTGGCAAGTAGCTTTTATCAATAAATATTCTCCCAGACCTAGAACTGCTGCAGATAAGCTATATAAAGATGATGTTTCTGTACAAACAAAAACTAAGAGATGGCAAATTCTAGAAGAAATTATTAATCGTCCTCACCTAAAACATCGTCCTAAAATAGTTTAAACAATGAAAACAACACAAAAACTAATCTCAGTTTTGGGTACAACTGCTGCTGGGAAAACTAGCTTGACCCTATATTTAGCAGAAAAAATTCTTAAAGAAAATATGGCAGATGGAATCTGTATAATTTCAGCTGATTCCAGACAAGTATATCAAGGATTAGAAACTTTAACAGGAACTGATATTCCTCCAAATTTTAAATTTAAGAATCTAGAAAAATCCTCAGATTATTATCGTTTTCTCAAGCATAATAATATGCCAATAACTTTGCATGGTGCTTCAATTGTCAGTCCAACACAAGACTGGTCGGTAGCGCATTTTAGAAATATGGCCATTGACCTGATCAAACAAGCTTGGAAAAAAAATTGGCTACCTATTGTCGTTGGCGGTACTCATTTTTATCACAAACAGTTATTTAATAACGATCCTGATATTTACATTAAACCCAATCAAAAATTGAGAAGGTCACTAGCACAAAAATCCATTAGGGAGCTGCAAGATTTGCTTAAAAAAACAGACTCAAAAAAACTCGGGCTAATGAATGCGTCAGATCGCGCCAATCCACGAAGATTAATTAGAGCCATTGAAGTAGCCAAAGCTGAAAAAAAGTTACCCAAAGCTGAAAAAAACAGACCAATTTTTAATGAGCCTGAACAATACTTGTCAATTGCACTGCAGGTTGAGTTAGAAACTTTACAAAGAAAAATTTTAACTAGAGTTAAGCAAAGATTTCATGGCGGAGCCATCAAGGAGGTAAAGCATCTATTTTCACTTAAATTAAAGCCTACAGCTCAAGTAATGACGAGTCTTGGAGTTAAACCCATCACACAGCACATAACAAATAAACTCACTGCCCAAGAGACTATTCAAGTCTGGGCTCAAGATGAATTAAATTATGCCAAGAAACAAATTACTTGGCTGAAGCAAATGAGCGTTGATTTAAAAATTAAGACACAAGATAAAAACGCACAAACTAAAATTTGGAATCACATTAAAAAAACTTTAAATTCCTAAAAATCACGCTAGAAAAGTTACTCAGACTAATTTATACTAAAGGTATGCTCAACCTCCTCAACCGCAAGAAACAAGCGATCACTATTTCTCCACATATTGTTATCTTTACCATAGCTTTATTAATCTCCCTCTATATTTTTTATCAAATTAGAGAAATTGTGCTTATCTTCTTTATGGGTTTTCTTACAATGGTAGCCCTAAACCCAGCAGTTAATAGACTACAGAAAATTATCAAAAATAGGGTGGTTAGCATAATTATTGTTTACATTTTGTTATTAATCGTTATTTCTTCAATTATCGCTCTTTTAGCTCCTCCCTTAGCTCATCAGCTAACACAACTTCTTAAAGCCATCGACTTGCCCTATTTTCAAGAAGAAGTCTCTGAATTAAGATTTACAACCCAAGAACTTAATCAAATTGTCAGTGATTATAGTGGATCAATTAATACTCTTTTGTCTATCATTTCTTCTACTTTTAGAAGTCTATTTGGTTTTATTATCCTTCTAGTCGTTTCAATTTATTTGATAATTGATGAACCACATCTACATAAAAAAATTGGTTGGCTAACCAATAAAAAAAGACATTTTGAAATCGCACGAAAATTTTTATCAGATATTGAAGATCATTTAGGAGGCTGGATTCGCGGTCAAATAATCATCATGAGTATTGTCGGATTTTTAACCTACCTTGGACTAACCATCATTGGCATACCCTATGCTGTTCCCCTAGGGCTGCTTGCTTTTATTTTAGAAATTTTACCCAATCTTGGCCCAACCCTTGCTGCAGCTCCTGGAATAATCGTGGCTTGGATTCACGGAGGTCACACTACAGCCCTGATTGTCTTTGCTTTCTACATTATTTTGCAGCAAATTGAAAGCAACATCATCACGCCTAGAGTTATGAAAACTAGTGCCAACGTTAATGCTTTAGTAAGTATTTTAAGTATCTTGGCAGGGTTCAAGTTAGGGGGAGTAATAGGAGGTTTATTGGCTATACCAATTTATATCTTGGCTAGAACTATTTATGGATATTATCTTCAATATCAAACTAAAATTAAGCCAGATTGGTAACTTTTAACTTTTAAACTACTTAATAAAACCTTTGGGTAATCGGTGGGGAATACTGGCTATTTTCTTATCTTCATACATAAAAACTGCTTTCTTTGCATCTGTAACTTGACCAATTTCTGCTGCAGCAACCTTGTGAGAGCGTGCTATTGCCAAAATTTCAGGTATATCTTGAGAGGCTGCTTGGAACAGCATTCGGGCTTGAGTTTCACATATCAAAATCTCCTCAGGAGTAATCTTTGCTAGCTTCACTGGTACAGATGCTAAATTAATTTGAGCTCCCAAGCCTCCAAAACGAACCGACTCACTAACGGCAGCTCCAATTCCTGCAGCACCTAAATCAGAACAACTTTTAATTTTACCAGTTTTAATAATCTCTAAAGCTGCCTCCATGGTTGCTTTTTCCCGATCAAATAAAGCTTCAGCTGGCCGCATTGTTTTAACTAAACCAGCTCGATAAAGTGTATCGTTGCCATCGTTACTTGTTTCTCCCAATAAAATAAAACGATCCCCGGCATTTTTGGCTGGTTTGGTTAAGGGCTCATCAATCACTAATCTTCCAATAACTGTCACCACTACTGCAGGCACAATGTCACTAAAAGATGTGGAAAGACCACCTCCAACAACAAACACCTCCATGGTCTGACACATATCCCGCAATCCCTTAACCATCAAATTAAGCCTTTCCCCACTTGTCATAGTTTTACACTTTCCACAAGAACACTCCCCTTTAAAACCGCAAGGTCCTACCAATACCTTCTCATCCATGGAACTAGTCCCAATAAAATCTAATAAAAACAATGGTCTAGCACCCATTGCCACCACATCTCGCATAGCTCCGCCGGCTCCAGTCGCTGCGCCATCATAGGGCCTTACAACACATGGAGAGCAATGGCTTTCCATTTTTGCTACTACCAAACCATCATCATTAGGCATGCGAAATACTGCTGCATCATCGTTAGCATCTGGACCCAACACCAACTCTCCTAAAGAATTTTTTGCCACCATATCATTTAATTTTTTAAATTGACTAAAATCAATCACTTTATCAATGTTGTGGTGTAAATGCACAAACAAGCCATGCATTAAAGCTTTTTCTATGGTATTCATTTAAAGTTCCTTGGTATTAATTTTTTTTAACTATCTACAATTTAACATAATCAACTTAAATTTGCCCCTTTTAACCATACTTAAGGCTAGGCTGATTGTTTATAAAACTACTTAGAAGTATAAATTCAAAAGGTATAAACCAGACTATCTCTTTGTATTTTTGCTTAAAATCAGGTACAATTTGAAATATTCTTGAAGATGTATCAGTTGCTTTGACGTACTTTAACAAGCCCAGGTGGCGGAACTGGTAGACGCGCAGTCTTGAGGTGGCTGTGGATTTTTCCGTGGAGGTTCAAGTCCTCTCCTGGGCACAAATTTTTAAAAGTTTGCAAAACTTAAATATCTGTCCAAGCTCGGGTCAGTAGCTCAGTTGGTTAGAGCACCTGCCTCTTAAGCAGGGTGTCGTGGGTTCGAGTCCCACCTGACTCACAAGCATAAAGCAACCCACAATTTCCTCATCTATATCCAAGATCAGCCTGTTTAGATAAATCATAAATTACAAAGCTACCTAGTTTTGCTTTAATCTGATAATTTTTAAAAATATCATAAGGTCTATCTATTTGAAAAATCTCATCATCTTGTTGAATTAGCAACGGCAAATTGAGCTTAGTCGAACTTACAGCCAACAAGCCATTTTGTTCAAAAGCTTGATCTATGTCCACATTCTCAATGCCATAAATTTCTATTGGCAGCGAGGAATGTGACAAAACAGCAAGGGAATCGATATTCTTTTCCTGACACCAATTACTCAACCGTTTTAAGTCCTGACCCCAATCTAAATTGGAGTCAATTAACATCTCATGTTTACTGCCAGATACTGCACTTAATAAGTTACTGCTAGAAAAAAAATAAGGAAATCTAACAACAGTTAACAGTGTATAAAAAATCAACAGCATCTTAAGTAGCTGGTGATCTTTGAGCCAATTTAAATTTAAAGCAATAACTACTGCCCCAAACCCTACAACAGGTAATAAAATTCTCATCCCAAAAGCCATGCTTGAATTTATCACAAGCAAGAAATACAGCCCCATCATGATTAGTAAAAAGTTAAGTTTTTGATTTTGAAACCGATTTTTAAAAACAAAATAGGTCGAGATAAAAAGTAAAGCTAAATAAAAATCAGAGATCTTTAATAAAAAGGATAACGGATAAAACCACCACCAATTAAACTGACCAACTCTGCCAGCTAAAAACTGCAGCTGTCCTACGGCCTCATGATGATTAATTAACTTTAGCCCGTAACGATAATAATAGGGTAATGGCAGAATGTGAACAACTTGATTCAGTCTCTCAGATTTAACGTGAGAAATCACCCCTTGAACAACAGGTAATTCCTCCCAAATAATCTTGGGACTACCAAAAGGCAGATAAAACAACCAAACTACTATCCAAGCCACCACTGAAATTGTTGCCAAGCTCAAAACAACTCTCGTAAGCTTAATTTTTGACAAAAAAGATAAGCTTGCAATAAAAATTATTGGCAAAATAAACACGGCAGAATATTTGGTTAACAAAGCTAAGCCAAAAAAAATTCCAGAAATTAATAAATTCTTTTTATCTTCCTTTTGAAGAAATCTTATATAAAAAATAACCAGACCTAGCCAGAAAGTTAACAAGCCCATATCAGTCGTTACCAATGAACCATTGGCTAATACATTAATCTCAAAGGCAAATAAAATTGCTGCTACCAAACCTTTTTTTTCATTGCTGGTTAAATCCACAACTAGCTGATAAACAAAATAAATAGCTAGTAAGGTTAAAAAAATAACAGGCATTCTAGCAACCACTAAAAGCTTTGTGGGATCGTTCTCCCAAAACAACTGAGCTCCCAAATCATAAATCACGCTGGTATAAGGATCTTGCATTTCTTGATCACTAACTTCAAACTTCAAGTCAGGATAAAACAAACTTAATGATAAACCCGATAAAAACTTAATTAGTGGAGGATGCTCGCTATTAAGCCTAAGGTCAGAGAATTTAACATAAGTTAGGCCGGAAGCAATATGAGCCGGCTCGTCATAGGTTGGGGAATCAGTTAGCGAGGTTGCTAGCAGCACCAGCAAGGCACTCACTAAGACTAAAATTAACCATAACTTAGCTTTTCTCATCATTGTAAATTGTATCGACATCGTGCTCAAACAACAATCAGAAATGTTATAATAGTTTCTCTCGACTGCTTAGCTCAGCTGGTTAGAGCGCTTCGCTTACATCGAAGAGGTCATAGGTTCGAATCCTATAGCAGTCACATTTTTGTTGTGGGTTATAGGCTAGCTCTTAATAAAAGTGGCGAGTAAAGACTGGAGGTGTTAAAATAAAGCTCTGTTAAAATTGTTATAGTTTTAAAATAAAACTAGCCAAGCTAGCCAAGGTGGTCACGGCACGTGTCTGAAAAACATGGGATCTTGGTTCGACTCCAAGGCTTGGCACAGCAGTATTTAAAGTCATAAAAAACTTGCTGCGCGAGAGTAGCTCAGTTGGCTAGAGCGTCTCCTTGCCAAGGAGAAGGTCGCGGGTTCAAATCCCGTCTCTCGCTCCATTTTAAAAAACCGCTTGAAATAGCGGTTTTTAAATTTTAGAAGAAAACTTGTACCCCAGGAGGGATTCGAACCCCCGACGCCAGGTTCCGAAGACCTGCGCTCTGTCCACTGAGCTACTGGGGCTAGGCTCTCAAATTATACCAACTTTTCAGGTATAATGACATTCCAGAAGTATAAATTAAACAATAAAGCCGAAGTGGCGGAACTGGCAGACGCGCACGTTTCAGGTACGTGTGGAAGCAATTCCATGGAGGTTCAAGTCCTCTCTTCGGCACAAAAAAATAACAAACTACTAACCAACAACTAGTTTTACTATAATAACCAACAATGAAACTTATTGCAGGCTCTACAACCCCTACTTTAGCTAAACAAATTGCAAAAAATCTAAAAATTTCTCAAATTGACTGCGATATTGGGAAATTCAGTAATGGTGAAAAAAGAATTTGGGTTAAAGATAAGCTCCGTGGTCAAAACGTCGTAGTGGTTCAATCATTTGTAGAGCCAGTTGACGAATCAATTATAGAAACACTCTTAATTATTGATGCCCTTGAGAGAATGGGAGTAAGACATATTAGTTTAATTATTCCTTGGATGGGCTATTCATTACAAGATAAAGTCTTTAGAAAAGGGGAACCGATTTCTGCTAAAGTGATTGCTGATTTAGTTTCAAAATCATACGTGAAGCGAATTGCACTGATGGACCTGCACAATGACAGTATTCCTGCTTTTTTTGACATTCCAACTAGTTACTTATCAGCCCTAGATATTTTTGCCAAATATATTAAAAACCACCTTGATTTAAAAAAGTCTATTATCGTAAGCCCAGATTTTGGAGGTTTAAAAAGAGCCAGAACTTTTGCAAAAAAGCTTAAACTAGATTTAGCAAATATTGACAAAGACCGTGACATTAATACTGGAAAAGTAAAAGCTGTTGATGTTCACGGTGACGTAAGGGGAAAAACTGCTATTGTAATTGATGATGTTATAGTCTCAGGAGGAACCGTAGTAGAGGCAGCCAGCTGTCTTAAGGACTTTGGAGCCAAACAGGTTGTCTTTCTCTCCAGCCACGCTTTGTTCACTGGCAGAGCAGTTGAAAAAATCAATCAATCTAAAATTGACCAAATTATTATTACCAATACAGTTGAACACAATAGTCTCCCGGAAAATTTTAAAGTTTTAGATGTTTCATCAGTTTTTGCTAATAATTTAAACAAGTGGCTTTAATAAATTAAAATACAAAACACTTTATTACTTTATGAGAGTATCTCAATTACCCTTCGCTCCAATAAAAACTATACCTGCTGATGCTGATAGCAAAAATCATCAACTATTAGTGCAGGCTGGGTTTGTGCGTCAATTGATGGCTGGAGTCTATACCTACACACCCCTAGGATTAAGGACGCTCAATAAAATTCGCAACATTATCCGCACAGAAATGAATAAAATTGGAGGACAAGAAATATTAATGCCTATGTTGCACCCCAAAGGTAATTGGCAGCGAACTGGAGGTTGGGATAATATAGATGTTCTTTTTAAGCTTAAAAGTAGAACTGGCAAAGAATATGCCCTTGGACAAAGTCACGAAGAGATTATTACCCCGCTAGCTAAAGAAATTATCCAAAGTTATAGAGATTTACCTCTGTCTTTGTACCAAATCCATTGGAAATTTAGAGATGAGCTTAGATCAAAATCAGGGATTTTAAGAGGACGAGAATTTGAAATGAAAGACATGTATTCTTGGCACGAATCGCAGGATGACTTTGAGCAATTTTATTCTCAAGTTAAGCAAGCTTACATTAAAGCCTATAGTAAAGTTGGCTTAATGGCTAAAGTAACAGAAGCATCTGGAGGTAGCTTCAGCAACAAAATTTCTTATGAATTTATGGTTTTAACTGACGCTGGTGAGGATGATATTTTTTATTGTCCTTCATGTGATTTTTGTGTTAATCAAGAAATTGCTCAACAAAAAGCAGGTGAAACTTGTCCCAGATGCTCTAATGAAAAACTCAAGGCAGCAAGAGCTTCTGAGGTTGGCAATATTTTTGACTTAGGTCAAAAATATTCTCAAGATTTTGAACTAACCTACATGGATAAAGAGGGAAACCACCAATATCCAATTATGGGCTGTTATGGATGGGGCACAACCCGCACCATGGGAGTGATAGTTGAAAAATACAATGACAAAAAGGGTATAATTTGGCCCAAAACAGTGGCGCCTTTTGACATTTATCTCATAAACATCGGCCTAGATCCAAAACAGGCTCAAACAATATATCAACAGTTGCAAGCAATGGGTCTTGAGGTGATTTGGGATGATCGAGAAGATCAAACTCCAGGATCAAAATTTGCTCAAGCTGATCTCACCGGGATTCCTATTCGAGCGGTCATTTCAGAGCGAACAGGAAATAAAATAGAGCTTAAAGCTAGAAATGAGGAAAAAACATCATTGATAGAAATCGACAAAATCCCACAAGTCTTTAATGAGTAAAAAGAACTCAAAAATAATTGTTTATAAAAATCTGGTTTTTACTAGCCATGCCTACCATCGTGCTCTGCAACGCTCCATTGCTATACATCAAATATTTCAAACCATAAATTATCCAAAAGAAAAAATTTTCCTTAAAGAAAATAAATATAAATTTTTAAAAAGTATTAATCAGCGTCACTATCAAATTATTGCAAAATACTTATCAAAATCTAAGCAATGGTTAATTATTTCTGTATGGGTAAGGGGAGAAGAAGATAAATTACCACTGTCTTGGCAAGTTATCTCTTTTCCTTTTAAATTAGTAGCGAAATTTCTTTTATCAATATTAAAATTAATCAAAAAACAACTAATTAGTGTGTAATAATTACTTAACTGCAAAAACTACAATAAATATCTAGACCTATATAAATATTTATTTTCTGCCTTAAAATAAATTATAAATTGATATATCAAGTTTTTTTAGTAATAGATACTATCAAATAACTCTTATATATTACAAACTAATTCAAAAAATGTCCCGGTGAGGAGCCCACTGCAGTAGGAAACTAGGCAGTGGGTTTTTTTATATCAAACTTATTTTCTGATAATCTGAACTTTAGCTTAACTTTGTTTATAATATAAAATCATGAATCCAAAAAAGTTAATTATTACCCACCATACTCCAGACCTTGATGCAGTTGGGGCAGCCTGGATGCTGAAGAGATTTGACAGCCAAAACTATGCAGATGCTCAATTTGCTTTTGTTAATCCAGGGGAAAGAATTAGTGAACAACAAGCTCAACAACTAGGCTCAAACCTTCATAACGTAACCCATGTTGACACAGGTTTGGGAAAATTTGACCACCATCAACCAGATCGTTCTAAAAAAAATACCTGTGCTTCAATTTTAGTTTACAAACATGTATGTAAACTTCATCCATCTCTAAAAGAAGACAAAGCTCTAAAAGAATTAGTTTTTTACATTAATGAAATTGATCATTTTCAAGAAATTCATTGGCCTGACGCCAATAATCTTCGATATATGTTTATGATTCAAGAACTGATAAGGGGGCATGAGTTAGCCTATCCCCAAAACGATGAGGCTCAAATGTACTTTGGGCTAAAGTGCTTAGAATGCGCTTATCATTCACTTAAACTAGCCATAATCGCAAACCAACTCATTGAGCAAGAAGGAATCCAGTTTAGCCTCAATCAAGGAGCCTGTGTTGGCATCCTAACGGCCAATGACGACACAATCAAGCAAGCTCTTAAACAAGGTTACCTGTTAGCAATTCGTAAAGACCCAAACCAAGATTATATTAGAATTAAACTCAGGCCTGATTCTAGCTTTTCTTTAAAAAAACTTTATCAAGAAATTATTAAAATTGACCCTGAAGCATCCTGGTTTTATCATCCTGGAGGAAAAATGCTACTTAATGGCTCCAGTAAACATCGCAATCAAATTGCCAGTAAGTTGAGTTTGAATAAAATTATTGAATTAATAAAAAAGGTTTATGCCTAAAAACTGCTTATTTTGCAATATAGTAAAAGGTTTGGTTCCTAGTTATAAAATAGCCGAGAATAACAAAGTGTTAGTATTTTTAGATATTTATCCTCAAACTAAAGGACATACGCTTGTGATCCCCAAAAGCCATTCAGTTAATATTTTAGATACCCC
>CAYVBW010000023.1:0-9173 GCA_964449995.1 uncultured Pseudomonadales bacterium
AATATTTTATTAAAAACTGACACCAATCCTTCTAGCATTTTAGCCTTAACTTATACTGACAGTGCTGCCAAAACCATGCGCCAAAGATTAGCGCAGTTAATTGGTAAAACTGCTTATTATGTTCACATTAGCACTTTTCATGCTTTTTGTGCCGAAGTTATTAGAAGTAATCCGGAGTATTTTGAGATTGCCCGCGACAGCCAACCTTTAACAGAGCTAGAGCGCTATGAGCTTTTTCAATCAATTGTTGATGCCAATGATTTAGATTACATCAAACCGCTGAATCGACCTTATCACTTTTTGCGCGAGATTATTAAAAATATCTCAGATTTAAAACGTGAGGGCATTAATGTTAAACAGTTTAAGCAAATCTTGCAGGAGGAGGCAGAAGCTTTAGAAGAAATTAAAGCTTTTAGTGACACTGCTCCAAAAAAAGATAAACTTACCCAAACAGAGTTAAAGAAACGTCAAAAGAATTTGCATAAACAACAAGAGCTGCTTGTGCTTTATCAGGACTATCAGCAGGAGTTAAATAATCGTCAGCGTTATGATTTTGACGACATGATTATGCTGGTAGTAGAGGCTTTTCGTACACACGAATTATTGCTTCGAGAATACCAAGAAAAGCTGCAATATTTTTTAGTTGATGAATATCAGGATACCAATAGTTCTCAAAATGAGGTGGTAGATTTATTAGCCTCATATTGGGCGCCTAACGCTAATATATTTGTGGTCGGTGATCCTCATCAGGCGATTTATCGCTTTCAAGGCGCCTCGATAGAAAATATGCTTAGTTTTGTAGACCGCTATCCCAACAGCACAGTGATTAGTTTGGATCTGGGGTATCGTTGTCCGCAAACAATTTATGATTCTGCCCATAGCGTGATTAGCAATAATCAATTAAGTCAAGCTGAAGTTTTAAAATCTAATGACAAACAAATATCAAAAAAAGCTAAACAGCAGTTACTTAAATTGTTAGATCAGCCCCTTAAAAGTGCTGATAATAGCTCAAAAAGTCGCCCATTGGTAAAAGTTTTTTCAGCTCCAGTTCAAACATTGGAGACTATCTTTGTTGCTCGTCAAATTAAACACTTAATTGATCAGGGTATTGACCCTGATCAAATTGCAGTTTTATATCGCTATAACTCTGATTCAGTAGAGATGAGTCAAGCTTTAACTAAATGGGGTATCCGCTATGAAATAGATGGCGGGGACGATATTTTAAAATCAGAATTTATTGATCAGTTGTTTAATTTTTTCCAAGTCCTGGTGGATTTGAGAGATAGTAAGGAAGATGAGTTAGTTTATAGAATTATGCATTATCCCTGGTTTGAGCTGGATTCTTTAACTGTTATGAAGCTGGCACGGGTGGCAGGTAAGTTAGACATGTCTTTGCTAGAGGTGGTTGATCGAGGGTATGAGTTTGTAATTAAAAATAAGCTCCACAAAATTTTATCAGAAGCAGAATTTACCCTAGTTTCCCAATTTGTAAAAAATTTATATGAATTTAGCAGTTTAGATCATTCTTTAACCTTTACTCACTGGTTTGAGCGAGTTTTAAAGGAATCCGGAGTGTTTGCTTGGGTGCGTTCTCATCCCCAGCAAGTAGAGCTACTTAACGAGCTTAACTCTTTGTACAACCAGATTAAATCAATGGTGGCTCAAGACCATCAGTTTAAGCTAGCAGATTTTCTAAAAGCCATTGAGGTAATGAAAGAACATAATTTGAAAATTACCGTTGAGGATTTAAATATCAAGCAGGGATCAGTTCACTTATCTACGGTGCATCGGGCTAAAGGTCAAGAATGGCAGCATGTTTTTATTATTCACTGTGTGGATAAAAAATGGGGTAATCATCGCAACATTGATATTTTACCCTTGCCTGAGAGGATTCTGCAAAATACTGATGTTTCTAAAAAGGAAGCTAATGAAGATGAGCGCAGAACTTTTTATGTGGCCTTAACCAGAGCTAGTAAAAGTGTGACGATTAGTTATCCTGAAACTGTTATTCAAGATAATCGCACTGATGAAAAATCACCGAGTTTGTTTTTGGAAGAATTAGGATCAGTGAAGCAGATTCAAGATGAACAATTAACCAGTAAGGCAGATGAGTTTTTGCAGCGATTTTTAGAGCCCCCCGCTAAGAGAAAGCCCTCAACTAATGAAAAGCAGTTTTTCCAAAATATTATTAAAGACTTTAAGCTGTCAGTAACAGGTTTAAATTCTTATCTAAGAGATCCTAAAGAATTTGTAGAGAATAATTTATTAAGGCTGCCTAGAGCTAAACCTCTGCCAATGGCTTTTGGAAGCGCTGTTCATGAAGCTTTGGATGAATATTATCAAATCTACTTACAAACAGGAGCTAAGACTAGCAGAGAGCAGCTATTGGCTGATTTTAAAAAAGCACTCAAAAAGGAAGTTTTAACTAAAGAAGAGTTTGCCAGCCGGCTTAAATATGGTAATAAAATTTTAAGTAACTATCATGAAAAAACTTCTCAAGAACAGCCTCAAGTAATTGAAACTGAGCGTTTGATTGGTTATGGCTGGAGCAAAGCTGTGCTGGACAAAGATATTCAGTTATCAGGAAAAATTGACCGCATAGATTGGATAGATCAAAGCAAAAAATTGGTAAGAGTGATTGACTATAAAACAGGCAAACCCAAAACAGAGGGTTATATAAACGGCTTAACCAAAGCAGTGGGATTGTCAGAGCGCGAACAAAACTTGCCTGAATCAATTCGTGGTCCCTATAAGCGGCAACTGATTTTTTACAAGCTACTCACGCAGCTTGATCAAACCTTTAATGCTGAGGTTGTTGAAGGAGTTTTTGAGTTTGTCGAGCCCTATAAAAAGGATGACCTGAGATTAATGCCTAGGAGTTTCACAATAACTCAAGAGGAAGTGAATGATTTAAAAAAGCTGATTAGAGAGGTGATGAGAGAGATCAAAGGGTTAGAGTTTTTGAAGATTGTTTAAAACCAAATTTTTTTTTGATAGTTTTGATAGATTGATCTAAGCCTGCTATTGAAACTGAATAAGCAGCAATTTTGTTGGCTAATTCTAGGCTTTCTAAAATATTGCTATTTCGGAGATATTGATTAAAGAAGGTGCCCCTGAAAATATCCCCAGCGCCAGTAGCATCTACCACCTTAGTTTTACAAGCAGGAATGTGTTGCTCAGTTTGTTGATTAACAATAATACAACCCTCCTCGTCTAGAGTAATAATAATATTATGTGGACAAAATTTTTGAATTTTTTTAGCTGCCCCAAAAGCTTGTTTAACACTTTTTATTTCTGAGTTTAAAAGTAGCTGAGCTTCAAACCGATTCGGTATAAAAAAAGTAGCATATTTAAGCATTTTTTTATCAAATTGTTGATGTTTGTTAGGAAGGTCTAATAAACAAGGTTTATTTTGAGGTTTATTTTTTAATATGTAATACAAAGTCTGCAATGGTATGCTGGTGTCTAAATAAAATGCGTTATATTGGTTTAATTTTTTTTCAGGTTTAATGTGACGACCCGCTCCTAGGTAAACAGTGATCGCAGACTGACCGCTATTATCGGTTAGCACGATTACTTCGCCAGTAGAATTGTTTTTTGTAGTTTGAATTAACTGTGTTTTGAATCCATATTCTTTAATTAAATCAATGGCCTTTTTTCCCTTATCATCTTTACCTATAGCTGATAATAAAAAGACCTCGTTACTTTTTGTTAAAAGCCGACAGCCATTGACCACTTTGCTTGCTGCTGCCGGTAGAGCTTTTTTATTTGATAAGGCAACTTCGTTAAGTTGTGGGATATTCTCTACAAAGAATTGATTTTCGATCACAATACTGCCGGAAGCTAGAATTTTTTTTCTAGACATGATTTTTTACAGTCATTATTTATTAATTTCTTATATATTGTATAATATTCTGACCATGGCAAGGGATAAAAAATCCAAAAGAGCAAAAATTAATAAAGACGATTTAATTTTTTTAAGAGAGGGCATCTATTATGATCAAGTTAAAGACTCATATGTTTTTGACACAGATGATTTAGAGAGTCTTGGATTTTTTTCAATTGGGCTGCAGGTTACAAAAAGATGCAATGCTCAATGCATTCATTGTGCTGCCAGTCAACAGTCTCCTGAATTATCAACTGAAAAAATGCTTGAGCTGATAGAGAAGCTTTATAAAGAAGGTTGTGTTAAATTGAATTTTACTGGAGGAGAGCCACTGTTGCGAGAAGATTTAGCTCTATTGTTAAAAAAAGCTAAGTCCTTGGGGATGGCTACGACTCTCTCCACGAATGGCTTTGCTCTAACCAGAGAAAAAATTAGAGAAATTAAACCTTACTTAACCAATATTAGATTTAGTCTGCATGGTTTAGAAAAAACCAATGATGAAGTTTTTCAAAAAAAAGGTGCTTTTAATAGAATTATGAAAAGTATTGAGTACTCTCACGATGAAGGATTGTCTGTTGGAGTTATGTTTTCCGCTATGCTTAAAAATTTTCAAGAAATTGATGAGCTATCCAAAATTCTAGAAAAAAAAGGAGTTGATAAATTAATTATTTTCACTCTAATGTCGGCTGGCAGAGCGCAGGCAATATTTGCTAAGGAATTTCTGCATGTATCAGAATTAGAAAATCAGCTCAATTTAATTAGGAGAAATAATAAAAATAACAGAAAATTAGAAATTACTCTAGTTGACTGGCGTATACAGGGACAGTGTTTACTTATAGATCCAACAGGAATTTTATATGGCTATGATTTTAGTGAAGCAGATAGTTACTTATGGTTGGGTAATGCGCTTGAAGAGAGTTTAAAAGAACTTTGGGATAAGTTCCCTTACAAAACAAATTACTATAAGTATTATCAGCAGCACTAAAAACAAACTTTCTATCTGATATAATAACAAGAATGAAAATATACTTTACTGCCTCAATTTCAGGTAAAGAAAAATATTTGTCTAACTATAAGATGATTATTGAGGCACTGAAGAATTTAGATGTGCAAATCTTGAGCAATCATGTTTTGATTACAGATAGAGAAGATATTGAAAAAGTCAGTCCAGAAGATGAGAGAAAATTTTATGACAAGGTTAACGAATGGATCAATCAGTCAGATATTGTCATTGCTGAAGTATCTCATCAATCAACAAGTGTCGGTCATGAAATTACTCATGCTTTTTCCAAAAATAAGCCTGTAATTTTGCTACACGTTGAAGATAAAAGTCCGATTTTATTCAAAGGAATCAAGTCTGACAGACTTCAATTAATTGAATATCATGTTGAAGATTTAGAATCACAATTAAAAAAAGCAATCAATTTCGCTTCAGATAATCAAGACACTCGCTTTAATTTTTTTATCTCTCCGGAGCATCAAAATTATCTAGATTGGATTGCCAAACACAGAAAAATTCCACGCTCTGTGTTTTTGCGCCGATTGATTGAAGAACACATGGAAGATAACCCTGACTATAAGGGTTAATTTTCAAAATCTTTTAAACTCACCGCTTGCTTATCTCTGTCAGACAAAATTATTTTTTCTTTGGCAATTGGCCAGTTAATGTTTAGTTCAGGGTCAAAAAGAGAGATTGATCTTTCGTCAGCTTGATCGCGGTCAGCGTATAGTTTGTCAATAATATAAATATAATTTAAAGGGCCTTTTAAAACTGCTACCGAGTTTGCCAAGCCTTGGCTGATGAACAGGCCCTGTCCGAATTCTTTTTCATTGTCGTAGCCCAGTTGAAAATACTCACTTTGTTTATAAGTTGGGGAGTTAGGCTTAACATCAGCAATGGCACAAAAAGCCAAGCCGGAGTTAACAAAAACTAACTTGTTCCAACCTTCAGCGTGCATGCCTCGTACCACATTTTCTTCAGATCGGGCAAGATTAATTTGTTGGGGCGCAAATGATTGGCCAATAACCTTTTCAAGTTCAGGCAGTTTAATAATTTCGCTAAAAAAGCCCCGCTCATCGTTAAATTTAGGGGCTTTAAAATAAAATAATCCCGGCAGAGATGTCTTGTAAAAATTTTCACTGACCTGGAGCTTGGAGGTAGGGGTATAATATGACATGTTTTTATTATAAGGTTAAAATCAAAAAATCAAAAGTTAAAAAAAATAATGGCATCATGAACAGAGGAGAATATCAGCCATCGGCAAAAATTATTGAAAAATATGCACAAGTATTGGTTAATTTTGCCCTAAATTCTGGTAAAGGTTTGCACAAAGATGAAGTAGTTGAAATTACAGTTCCAGATGTGGCTAAACCTATGGCTTTAGCTTTACAAAACGCTGTTTTATCAGCTGGCGGTCATCCCATAGTTAGATTACTACCGACTGGCTTTGAACAGGATTATTACACCCTGGCCAAAGATCATCAGCTGACCTTTTTTCCTCAAGATTATTGGCGCAGTAAGGCTAATTTACTTCATCATCAAATCCAGATTATTGCTGACCCATATCCTCAGGAGTTAAAAAAAATTAATCCGCACAAAATTATTAAGGCCCGTGATTCTAAAAAGCAGTATAAAGATTGGTTAACAAATAAAGAGAATCAGGGCGATTTTACCTGGACCATTGCTTTGTGGGGTGTGGAAGCTAAAGCCCAGATTGTTGGCTTGTCGCTGCAAGATTATTGGCAGCAGATTATTCAAGCTTGTTATTTAGATGAAGATGATCCAATTTTTCGCTGGCAGGAAATTAACAAGCTTCAAACTGAGATTAAACAAAAACTAAATTCTTTACAGATAGAACAGGTAGTTGTTGAGGGTGATGAAATTGAACTAAGGTTAACGATTGGGACAGATCGGATTTGGAAAGGCGGCGGTGGTCGCAATATTCCTTCTTTTGAGATTTTTACCAGCCCTGATTGGCGTGGCAGTGAGGGTTGGATTAAGATTAATGAGCCAGTATATCGTTATGGAAATGTAATTCAAGATATTAAAATGCAGTTTACAGAGGGGTTGGTGACTCAGGCAGAGGCTAAACAGGGAAACGAGTTATTACAAGCCATGATTAATAGCCCTAATGCAGACAAAGTTGGTGAATTTTCTTTAACTGATAATAGGATGTCTCGCATCACTCATCCGATGGCAGAGATTTTATTTGATGAAAATATAGGTGGCTCTTTTGGCAATACTCATATTGCTCTAGGTGCAGCATACAAAGACTGTTATTGCAGGGATGCTGGTAAGATCACTAAATCACAATGGGAAAAATTAGGCTTTAACGACGCTGCTGAACACACAGATTTTATTAGCACCACTGATAGAAAAGTGACCGCTATTTTGGCAGATGGCAGTAAAAAAGTAATTTACAAAGAAGGCAGGTTTGTGGTTTAGCGAGCTAGGTGGAGTTGGAGTATTTGGTATTTGGTATAGCCCGGTGGTGATACTAAATACTCAGTTGTTAATTTTTAAATATTATCTAGATTATTAAATTATGATTATTGAAAACAAAAAACAGCTTAAAAAATACCAGCAAGCGGGGCAGCTTTCAACCAATATTTTAAAGCAGCTACATCAAGCGGTTAGGCCTGGGGTAACTCCATTAGAGATAGATCAGCTGGCTGCTGAATTGTGTCAAAAACATGATGTTGTTCCAAGCTTTAAAGGCGCTGGTTCAGCTAATAATAGATATCAATATGCTACTTGCGTTTCGGTTAATGACACCATAGTTCATGGGATTCCCAATCAGCGAAAATTTCAAGCCGGTGACGTGGTGAAAGTAGATTTTGGTTTAATCAAAGATGGTTTACAGACCGATCATTGTTTTACGCTGGGTTTGGCTCCATTGGCGGCTGAAGATGAGCGATTAATCATAGCAAGCAGAGATGCTGTTCAAGAAGCTGTAAAATTGGCAGTAGTAGGTAACAAAACTGGCGATTTGGGATTCGCTATCCAGTCATTAATTGAGCAGGCTGGCTTTAATGTAGCCAAAGAGTTTATTGGTCATGGGATCGGCTTTGACATGCACGAAGATCCGCAGCTGCCGGCTTTTGGTAGACAAGGTAAAGGTGTCAAATTAGCAGAAGGGATGGTGTTGTGTGTGGAGGCACAGGTGCTGGCTGGCGATGATAGGGTTGTTTTTTCCAAAGATGGCTGGACTGTAAAAACAGCAGATGGTAAAAATGCAGCCATGTTTGAGTACATGGTGGTAGTTGGAAAAGAAAAGCCAATAATCTTAACCCCTACTTTGAACTGGGAAATAATAGTGTAAAAATATTAAAACGAGATGTTTAGCTAGCTATAAACTAAGTTTGAGTTTTAGGCCTTTTTATAATACAATAGCAAGATCAAAATGAGTGAAATTTCCCAACTTCCCCAACGTTTGCGCTCAAAAGCTAATCAACTTATTGATATAGCTATTGATAAAGGCTTTATCACCCTATAAGAGGTATTTGAAGTTTTTGCTAAGCCTGAAAAATATCTGGAAGCAGTTGACGACTTTTTTGATCAAATTTTAGAGGAAGGGGTTGATATTTTTATGACCTTAGATGACAGGGATGATCTTGATACTGATTTAGCAGATGAGTTAGAAGATTTAACTAATTTAAATAAAAGAGGTTTATCAGATCCGGTGCGCATGTATTTAAAAGAAATCGGCCGAATTCCACTTTTAACTAGAGAAGAGGAGATCAGGTTGGCCCAGCAAGTAGAAGCGGGAGACCTAGCAGCTAAAAGACAGCTGGCAGATGCTAACTTAAGATTAGTAGTGTCGATTGCTAAAAAATATATTGGAAGAGGCTTGACCTTTTTAGACTTAATTCAAGAAGGAAATAAGGGTTTAATCAGAGCAGTGGAAAAATACGATTGGACCAAAGGCTTTAAGTTTTCAACTTATGCCACTTGGTGGATTCGTCAAGCCATTACCCGTTCGATTGCAGATCAAGCCCGCACGATTCGGATTCCGGTACACATGGTGGAAACCATTAATAAACTGATGAGGGCTTCACGCAAATTGATGCAAGAGTTAGGACGTGAGCCAACTCCAGATGAAATTGGCGAGCGCATGGATATGGAACCGGAAAAAGTTAGAGAAATTTTAAAAATTTCTCAAAATACCACCTCGCTGGAAACTCCGGTAGGTGATGGAGAAGATGACAGCGTCTTGGGTGATTTTATTCCAGATGACAAACAAGAAAGTCCCTATGACACCACTAGCCGTGAAATGCTTAAAGAAAA
>CAYVBW010000024.1:0-8613 GCA_964449995.1 uncultured Pseudomonadales bacterium
TACATCATCACATCGTGAGCTCGCATCTGCCACTGGAGATGCTGAACGAAATGTGGAAGCATGGATACGTCAGAGTGACACCACTGGATAAGACCAGGAACTATACAAAGCTGGCGCACTATTTGATCAAAGAAACATCCAAAACTTACCGCGAAGAGGGAAGTGTGAATCATAGGCGCTGGACCTGCAGCCGGAACATTGTCAGACCGGAAGTGAAAAGACAAATAGTTTCCGAGCGGGAAATGTATAAAGACATAAAACCATTAAAAGGTTATTACATAGATCAAGATTCTATCCGCAGGTATGATCACAAAGTCACTGGTCTGCCTCATCTGGAATATACACAGGTGGCCATTGCAAAGCCGAGATACAAACGGTGGTACAAGGGAACCACGATAAAAACAACTGAAAACTATAATTATTTGCTGCGCCACGAAAAGCAGCTGGCTTTTGATATAAACGAAGGAGTAAGCAAATGAAGAGAGTGGAAGTAGAGAAACTCAGGATATATCAAGCAAAGGCAAGAGCCGTCGCTCTTAGCATGCTACACCCAGAGCGTACGATAGTAAGGGACTGGTATAATGATTATCGTTCAGGCAAAGGCGTACCTAAGCCCATGGTGGGATTTGATGATGGCCAGGAAAAATTCAAAGAGTTGGATAAAGAACTACAGGAAATTAAAAAGCAGATGAATGACAAGGTTGCAGAAATAGAAAGGTGGCTTATGGCGGTTGATGAAATAACCGATGACGAAACTTGTACCATACTCAGAAATTATTACAGGAACTGTATGACTCAAGAAGAAATTGGGCAGGAGCTTGGATATGAGCAGCCAGCCATCTCGAAGAAAATAGATTCGTTCTGGAAAACATACCATGAGTGAATTGGAATACAAAGAATATAAAATTTGTTATATTATGTATGTGGAGATGAATAAGTAAGACCGGAGGCGAAAAAGCTTCCGGCTTTTATATTATGGCAAAAGAATATGCGAAAAAGTTTTATAACAGCATTGAGTGGCAAAGCTGCCGGCAAGCATACATCGCACACCGGATCAGCAAGGATGGTGGGATCTGTGAGCATTGCGGCGAAAGCCTGGGATATATCGTACATCACAAAGATGAGATTACTTCTACAAACATACATGATCCTACGATAACGCTGAACCATGAAAACCTTGAATATGTATGCAAGGGATGCCATGACGATATGCATGGGAATGCTTTTGCGGGCACAGCGATGGAACACAACTTCTCTGCAGATGGTCAGCCAATACCGAAAGCAAAAGTAATTATAGTTTATGGAGCACCGGCATCAGGAAAAACCAGATGGGTTGAAAACAATAAAGACCCAGAAGATATGGTTTTGGATTTAGATGAAATCAGGCGGGCGTGTCATGGAAACTTAAGAGATGCGTTGAACAAGCGTGATGAATTATATGCAAACATACAAACCGGAAAGATAACCGGGAAGATATATGTGATTGAAACAGCGGCCAGAAAAAACCGAAGAGAATATTTAAAGCATAAGCTAAACGGCGAACTTGTTTTTATTAAATCGACAAAGCAAGATTGTTTAAACAGGGCAATGGCAGATCCGAACCGTCACGATAAACAAACACAACGATATATCATAGAAAAATGGTTCAAAGAATACGAAAATGATTAAAAAAGAATCGAAAATGATACAAACTCACAGGAAAATAAAATGACAAACATACCTGTATACCCCCCTATAAATTTTTTATTAAATTTCTGGATAAAGCCCGTGGGGGAAACTTTTTTGTAAATAACAGGGAAAAACCACATGAGGGGGTATAACGTAAAAGGAGCAAAAACATGGCCGGGAAAAAGAAGATTAACGCGGAGGAAGAAAAAGCAAGGAAGAGGCGGATAAATAAAACAATAAAACAGTTTGAGAATATTTTCAAATGTGCAGATGATAATAAAAACGCCGTCGCAAAAAAAATATATACGGAGATCGCATTTATGGAGGAAACACTCCGGGAACTCAAGAACACCATAAACTCAGAGGGAGCAACGATCATTGCTACAAACGGGAACGGGTTTAAAGTGCCGACGGAAAATCCTGCTCAAAAATCCTATAATACAATGATTCGCAATTACAATGGTGCGATTAAAAATCTCGCAGCTCTTCTGCCGAGGAGTGTAGCTGGCGATGATACGAATGATGCGTTTGAAAGGTTTATTGAGAGCCGTGATGATATATGAATCCGATAATGGAATACTGGAAAGAGATTGAATCAGGACGTGTACCAGTATCAGACAAAGTATATAGAACGTATAAAAAAATCGTATGGGATCTCGAACATCCCGGGGATTTTTTATATTCCGAAAAACGAGCAGAACACATAATAACATTTTTCGAAAAATATTGTCGGCATTCCAAAGGTAAGTGGGGCGGTGCACCGGTGAAACTTGAACCGTGGGAAAAGGCGCACCTTGCAACCGTATGTGGATTTGTAGACACAAACGGATTGCGGAAATATACAAAAGCCGTTTTGATAGTCGGAAAGAAAAATGGCAAATCATTGCTGGCTTCTGGTGTCGGTTTGTATTTACAGGTAGCAGACGGAGAAGCCGGACCGGAAGTTTATGCCGCCGCGACAAAAAAAGACCAAGCAAAAATAATATGGAACGAGTCAAAGAGGATGGTCAAAAAATCACCGGCTTTGCGCAGCAGAATCAAATGCCTTGTGGGTGAGCTTTCCTCGGAAGATTTTAACGAGGGTACATTCAAGCCACTCTCTTCGGATGTAAATACTATGGACGGGCTTAATGTCCATGGCGCATTGATGGATGAGATCCACCAATGGCAGAATGGCCTTGATCTTTATAACATAATCGCAGATGGAACGAGTGCCAGAGATCAGCCGCTTATTTATGAAACTTCAACAGCGGGCACAATCAGAGAAGATTTTTTTGATCATGAATATGATGAGGCCGAGAGAGTGATAAACGGCTATTTCGATCCGAACGGCTATCATGATGAACACTCGATTTACTTTGTGTATGAACTGGACAAACGATCGGAATGGACAGATCCAAAAGCATGGATCAAAGCCAACCCGAATCTGGGGGTCACGAAAAAAGAATCTATATTGGCATCCAAGGTAGAACGCGCGAAAAATAATCCGATTGCAATCAAAAATCTGGTTTGCAAGGAATTTAATATAAGAGAAACCGATACCGAATCCTGGCTGTCATTTGACGAGCTGAATAATACTGCAACATACGATATCGGAAAACTAAAACCCCGATATGGTCTTGGCGGAGTTGACTTATCCTCCAGCGTAGACCTTACCGCTGCTTGTGTGATATTTAAAGTACCGAAAGACGATCATGTTTACAGCATGAATATGTTTTGGCTTCCGGAAGCTTTGATGGAACAGAAAATCAAAGAAGATAAAATTCCATATGACCTTTGGCAGGAACAAGGGCTGGTTGCGACTTGCCCTGGAAACAAAATTCATTACAAATATGTGGTCGAATGGTTTAAAAAAGTACAAAGCATGGGAATCATGTTGCAGCATATAGGTTACGACGACTGGAGCGCTCAATATTTTGTAGAGGACATGAAAAACACCTTCGGTGAAGAGGTCATGGAATCTGTAAAGCAGGGGACCAAAACGCTATCGAGCCCAATGAAAACATTGGGAGCTGATTTAGCTGTAAAGATAGTCAACTACAATAATAACCCGATACTAAAATGGAACCTTGCAAACACCAGAGTGAAAATTGATAAAAACAATAATATACAACCGGACAAAGGCAAGAACCCAACAAAACGAATAGACGGAACGGCGGCCTTGCTTGACGCATATGTCGAGCTCGAAAGGCATCTTGAGGAATATATGGTGATGATATGAGCATATGGAACAATTTAAAAAAGCGGTTATTTGGAAGTGTGACAGAACAATACAAAATGGTCACACAGACACAGGAAGGGTTTTATAGTTTTGATGGCCGCTTGTACAAAAGCGATCTTATAATGGCGTGCATAAGACCGCTGGTCTCTTCCGTCGGGAAATTAACAGCAAAACACATCAGAGAGTCAATTGACAAAGACGGGAATAAGAATATAGCGACTAATCCTGATGTCTACATGAAATTCTTGCTTGAAGAGCCAAATCCATACATGACTGGGCAAACCTTACAAGAAAAAACAACTATTCACTATGCGTTAAACAATAACGCATTCACATTGATCGTCAGGGACGCAAATGGATTGCCGTATGAACTCTATCCGCTTCCTGCCATGGCCGCAACAGGAAAAATCATAAACAACGAATTGGCTATTCAATTTGTTTTTCCGAATGGCAAAATAAAATCTTTTGCGTACACGGATCTCATACACATTTCCAGAGACGCAATTGACGATTATATTTTTGGTAATTCTCCGACGCCAATGCTCAGGGAGGTAATGGAGACCGTAACAGTAATTGATCAAGGAATCATTGCGGCTGTAAAAAATGGAGGCATAATCAAATGGCTGCTTAAGTTCAAGCAGACCTTACATGACGACGACTTGAAGAAAAACGCAAAGACATTTGCGGAAAATTATCTTGATTACGAAACCACAAGTTCAATCGGTGTCGCCGCTGTAGATTTAAAGGCGGACGCCGAACGAGTAGAACCAAAAGATTATGTACCGAATGCACTCATACAGGACAGAATCACATCCAGAGTTATGAATTTCTTCAATGTTAACTTAAAGATAATCCAATCCACAGCAAATGAAGAGGAGTGGAATGCGTACTATGAGCAAGTAATTGAACCGGTGTCTATTAAATTGGCAAATGAGTTTACACGGAAATTGTTCAGTCGAAAGCAAAGAAGCTTCGGGAATCGTATTTATTTTGAGGCAGCCAATCTGGAACATGCCTCACTCGCAACGAAGCTCAACATGAAAGAAATGGTAGACAGAGGCGCGCTCACACCTAATGAGTGGAGAGCCGGTCTGAACCTTCCTCCGGTAGAGGGTGGCGACAAACCGATTCGGAGACTTGACACAGCACCTGTAGCAGAACTTAAAAAACAGATTGTTAACGATGTTATCGCTACAATAAAAAATCCGAAATCGAAAGGAGGTGAAAAGCAGTGAAAATCCCGATCAAGGGAACGATTATCCCGAATGACTATAAAGACATTTATGATTGGTTTGGTTATGAATCTACCAGTCCAAACGATGTGGAAGCTGCCCTTGAAAAGGCAAACGGAGAATCTATAGAAGTAGAAATTAATTCCGGAGGCGGCGAAATCTTTGCAGGCAGCGAAATTTATTCAAAAATAAAAGCTTACGCCGGGAATAAGATTATAGAAATCGTTGGACTGGCAGGATCCGCAGCCAGCGTGATTGCAATGGCTGCAAAATCCAGAATATACCCGGCCGCAATGATGATGATACATAACGTCGCTTCGACAGCAAGCGGCGATTTTAATGCTCATAATCATGAAGCGGAGATATTGCTGGAAGCAAATAAAGCCATAGCCAACGCATATGAAGCCAAAACAGGTAAGACACAGGATGAGTTATTGGAATTGATGAATGCTGAAACTTGGATGAACGCCAAAACTGCCTTAGAAAATGGATTCGTAGATGAAATGGCAGATGGAATCCTTATGAACGGATTTGGATGCCGAATCCTGACTGAAGCAGAAATACGGGAAGCAAGAGCAGAAATCGAAAATGAAAACAAAAGAAAGATTGAGCGGGAACGGCTTAGTCTAAAAAAAATGGAGGTAATCTAAAAATGACAAAAGAAGAATATGTAGCCAAGAGAAAAACACTGCTTGATGAGGCAGAAAGCTTTGTCAATGCAGCAAAATTCGAAGATCTTGAAGCAAAGAAAAACGAAATAAGCGAACTGGACAATGTTTATGAGAAGCAGATCCAGGCACAGGCAGATATGGAGGCCATGAAAGACCACATTGCACCTGCTGTAGAAATGGCAGATGTAGTATCGGGCGAAATCATAGCTGATGTTGACGAGAAAAAAATGTACGAGGATGCTTTTTCGAAATTCTTCCTCGGACATAAATTGACTATTGAGGAATCGAATGCTATAGAAACCCACAAATTCCAGAATGACACCATAGACAGTGGGAGTAACGCACTGGTGATTCCGGAGAGCCTCAAAGATGCGATTTGGAAAGCCGCAACAGAAGCTCATCCGGTTCTGAATGCCGTAGCTCCTACGTTTATCCAGGGCGATGTTGTATTGATCGTGGATGAAAACGAAGATGCGGACGGAGTTTGGGTAGACGAAGATACCGCCGCTTCCGGAGATGATGTGCCGATTATAGAGATTCCGCTGAAAGGAAATGAACTTGTAAAGTGCGTCACCGTAAGTTGGAAACTCAAAAAGATGTCCATATCGGCGTTCATTCCTTATTTGGGACAGAAAATCGGCGAAAAGGTCGGAAATGCGCTTGCTAAATCATATTTCACAGGACTTGGGCAACCCGGGACTGAGGATGACTTCAAGGGTCAGGCAACCGGCGTAGTGACTAAATTGGAGGCAGAAGACGAAACTCCCCAGATAGTGAATTATACAGGAACTCCTACCTATACCGAACTGATACAGTTTAGAGCACTGGTCAAAAGCGGGTATGCCGATGCAATGTATGCAAAGAGCGACTTCATCTGGAACAAACTGGCAAATGTTCTTGACGGAAACGACAGACCTTATTTCATACCGGATCCGACATCCGGCGGCGTAGGAAGAATGTTTGGCATTCCTGTTTTCGAAGAAGACGGGGCTCCCAATGACGGGCTGATTCTTGGCTCGTTTGCAAAGGCTTATGGAGCAAACATTAATGAGGCTATATCGCTTTACATGGAGGATCGTGTTAAAGACAGACAAACGGACTACATGGCCTACATGATAGCCGATGGATCTCCCATGACAACGAAGGCGTTTGCTTACCTAAAAAAATCAGCGTAGCAGTAACACCATCGACCACGACATTTGATCTGAACACTGCTAACGCAGATTATGACGATGTCGTGGTTACTGCAACTGATGAAGTGACCGGGCTGAAACTTGGCACGGCCACAGTCGATGCGGCAAATTACAGCGTAAGCGGAAATGAATTGACAATTAAAAAAGAATATCTTGACGATCTTGAGACGGGTGCACATGTATTTACTGTTTTAACAGCAGATGGCAACGGAACGTTGACTATAACAGTAGTTGACACGACACCAACGGCGACACCTAACACAGCAACGTTCGATAAGAACACAGCTGGGGCAGGATATGATGACGTAGAGAGCGTTATCGCCAATGGTGAAGTGAGTGCAGTAAAGAACGGTGGCTCCACCGTCAATACTGACAATTACACCGTTATAGAAGGAATACTGACCATCAAGAAAGAATATCTTGTGGGGCTTACGGTTGGCGAAAAAACATTTACGATCGAAACTGATAACGGAAATTGCACCATAGTAATTACTGTGGTTGAGACAGCAAGCGTACTGCCAGTATCGGCGACATATGACCTGAATGCGGCGGGTGAGAACCATGCTGACATTGAAGCCGTAGTAAGTGACGGGACGGTAAGCGCAGTGAAGAACGGCGAAGATGCACTGACACCGACTACAGACTACACAGAATCATCCGGAACAGTAACATTACTGTCAACATATCTGGCCACATTGACCGTTGGAACATATAGCATAATTATTGAGACCGACAACGGCAACTGTGAAATAGCACTGACAGTAGAAGACACTACCACTTAAATTATTTCGAGAACGGAGCACCCAATTCGGGTGCTCCATATTTTAGAGAGGACAAGGGAATGGCAGGAACCATACTTGCAGATGATATAAAAACGGCAATGCGTATGCAACATAACGAACTAAACGCGGATATTCAGCGCAATATCAATGCCGCAATTCTGGAATTGCAGAGAGTTGGAATATCTGCCGTGGCAGAGCCTGTTACTGCGCCTGCGGAAAATCCAAACAACGATCTCATCAGGATCTGCATAGAATTTTATGTTAAATGGCAATTCAACTTTGAGGGAGAGGGAGCCAGGTATAAGACGGCTTTTGAAATGACCAGAGATTCCCTGTCATTGTCTGCGGCGTATAGGGAGGAAGAAGAATCTGATGTATGACGATATCATCTATTTGATTCAGGAGGCGGTAACGGTGGCCGACACAGGCGAAGAGGCGTTTGCGCTTAGCGAAAATCTCAGATACGCCAAAAAAAAATCGGTCGGCATGTCTGAAACATATAAAGCGTTAGCGCTCGGACTAAATGCGGAGATAGTTTTTGAACTGGCAGATTATGCGGATTATTCCGATGAAACCAAGCTGAAATATAACGATGAGCTCTACCGCATTTTACGGACATATCGGAATGGCCATAGGCTTGAAATAGTAGTGACCAGAGACAACCACACGGAGGATTGAAATGGCTATCCCCAGCAGCGTAAAAATTAAAAAAGACGGAGTCGAGTATCTGAACAATGTAGATCGTGTTAATTATACAATCAACGAACTCACCAGAGCCGCTTTAAAAGACGTCGGGAAATTTATATGCAATAGGGCAAGGAAGAAACTGCCACGCAAGACCGGAAG
>CAYVBW010000025.1:0-6860 GCA_964449995.1 uncultured Pseudomonadales bacterium
CTGATATCACTTATGGAACAAATAATGAGTTTGGATTTGATTATCTAAGAGATAATATGGTTCAATCTGTTGATCAGTTAGTGCAGCGTAGAAAAAACCCTCATTTTTTTGCAATTATTGACGAGGCTGACTCCATATTGATTGATGAGGCCAGAACTCCGCTGATTATTTCAGCTCCAGATACGGAACCAACTCAGAAATATTTTGAATATGCCAAAATGGTTAAATCCTTAACAAAGGATCAAGACTATACCATTGATGAAAAGGCCAGGACAGCGACCTTAACAGATCTTGGGGTTAAGCGATTGGAGAAAAAACTCAACGTTAACAATTTATATGAAGAAGATTTTTCAATTATTCACCACTTAGAGAGTGCGCTGAAAGCAATGACGGTCTTTCAAAGAGACAAAGATTATATTGTCCGAGACAACGAGGTTATTATTGTTGATGAGCATACTGGGCGCTTAATGTATGGTCGACGCTATAGTGATGGCCTTCATCAGTCAATTGAAGCTAAAGAAGGAGTTCCAATTCAACAGGAGTCAAAAACACTGGCTACTGTTTCAATCCAGAATTATTTTAGAATGTATTCAAAATTATCTGGTATGACTGGAACAGCTTCTACAGAAGCTGATGAGTTTAATCAAATTTATCAAACAGATGTTGTAGTTATTCCTACTTACAAGCCAATTACTCGTGATGATAAGCCTGATGTAGTTTATAAAACTCAAGCAGCAAAACTGTCAGCTATTGCCAGAATGGTTGAGAAGATTCATGAAACTGGCCAGCCAGTTTTAATCGGCACTCGTTCTATTGAAAACAACCAAATAATTTCGAATTTTCTAAAGAGAAGAGGGGTAAAGCATAATATTTTAAACGCCAAGAACCATGAGAGGGAGGCATTTATTATTGCTGATGCTGGAAAAAAGGGCACAATTACTGTTGCAACTAACATTGCAGGTAGAGGTGTAGATATTATTTTGGGAGGAGCCAAGCCTGAATTAAAAGATTATCGTAAGGAAAAAAGAACGGACAAGCCAGGAAAATTGCCTAAGAAATATCAGGGATTAGATTTACCGCCTTCAATCAACCCTGCCAATTATGATCTAGAAGGTTATAAAAAAGCTGTAGATAAATGGCGTTTGGACAATAAAGAAGTCATTGATGCAGGGGGTTTATTTGTGATTGGTTCTGAAAGACACGAGTCTAGGAGAATAGATAATCAGTTGCGTGGTCGTTCTGGCAGATTGGGAGATCCTGGGGCTTCTCAGTTTTTTGTTAGTTTAGAAGACGAGATTATGAGAATTTTTGGAGGTGATCAAATCTCCAAAGTTATGGATTTTTTAAAGATCAGTGAGGATCAACCGATTGAGCATTCAATGATTAGTAAGTCAATTGAATCTGCTCAAGTAAAAGTTGAAACTTTCTTTTTCGATCAAAGAAAGCGTTTGGTTGATTTTGACGATGTCATGAATAAGCATCGAGAGATCATCTATCGTAGGCGTCGCCGATTACTGGAGCTGTCAACTAGAGAAATTGAAGAACAAGATTTAGAAGATAATTTACACTCCTCTGGCTCGGAAGAAAATGGCCATCATCAAGATTCTCTTCATCAAGAAATTTTAGCTTATATAAAAGAAGAAATTGACGTCATTGTTAATCGTCATGTGTCTCTAGAATCAACATATTCTGAGGATGATATTAATGCTTTGGTTAATGAGTTTGTTAAAATTGTTCCTTTTGATGACGTTTCTCAAAAGCAAATTGAAAAAAAATTACTATTAAACCCAAATCCAGACACAGCAACTCAAGAATTGAATGATATCGTCACCCAAGTATATCAATCTAAAGAAAAAACTCTTGGACATGAAGTGATGAGACAACTTGAGCGCTATGTAATTCTGTCTACTATAGATGAGAAATGGATTGACCACTTAGATCAAATGGAAGCTCTTAAAGAAGGGATTTGGCTTAGAGGTGATAAAGATACAGTTTTATCAGAATATAAAAAAGAATCATTTTTACTTTTCGAGGATTTAATTGGGACTATTGATTCTACAATTACTCACAGAATATTTAGGGTACAGCCGGCAAGAAGAGATTCTGTTATTGCTCAGCAACTGCTTGATCAAGCTCAGTATCAAAAAGAAGATGTTAATGAGCCTTTAGCCAAAGAGGTGGCGGATGCTCAAACTCCCACAGGAGTTCTTGCACCAAAAACTACTTCTGGTTCAGCAGCAGATTTGGCTAAAGTACTGAGTAAGGCTGGTTCGGTTAGCAATCCCACCAAAGGAACACAAAAGGCTAAGGTGGGTAGAAATTCTCCTTGTCCATGCGGTAGTGGATTGAAATACAAGGAATGTGGTTTGATCAACTCTCCTCAACATACTGGATAATTTTATTTTATGCCGGAATTACCTGAAGTAGAAACTGTTAAACAACGTTTGCAATCTTTGATTAAAAATCAAAGGATTATGCAGATTAGAATCTTACACCATAAAAGTTTTATTGGCAGTAAAAATAAGATTGTCGGAGCTAGGGTAAAAAAAATTTCCAGAAAAGCCAAGATTTTACAAGTACATTTAGACAATGGGTTAAATTTATTAATTCATTTAAAAATGACTGGTCAGTTAATTTTTATGAATAATGATATAAAGATTGGAGGCGGTCATCCTACTGCTGATTGGGTTGCTGATCTTCCTACAAGTCATACTAGAGTTATTTTTAAATTTAAATCAGGAGCAAAATTGTTTTTTAATGATATGAGAATTTTTGGCTGGATAAAAATTTTAGATGATAAAGAAGTAAGTCAGGAGCTGAGCAACTATGGTCCAGATGCAATAGATAAAAGTTTTAACCAAGAATATTTATTTGAAAAGCTAAAAAGTCGTAGTATCTCCATTAAACAAGCAATCATGATTAGTGATATTGTTGGTGGTGTGGGCAATATTTACGCCTCTGAGGCTTTATTTGTAGCAGGAATTGATCCAACTAGGCCGGCTAAAAAATTGTCAAAACAGGAGGTAAAAAAGTTAGTTAAAGTTATTAAACAAGTTGTAAAAGAAGCAATTGAATTTAAGGGTACTACTTTTGATGGCAAATTTGTGGATGTTAATGGTTTGTCCGGAAATTATCAGAAAAAATTAAAAGTTTATGGTAGAGAGGAAAAGCCTTGTCCCACCTGCGGTGAAAGGATTAAAAAGATTCAATTAGGAAATAGGGGTACATACTATTGTCAAAGCTGCCAAAAATAATATGAAGAGACAACTTCAACTAGCTGTAACAGTTTTTTTACACAATAAGGGTAAATATTTGGTCTTGCACCGTCATAATAATAAAAAAGTTGATGCTGGAAGACTAAATGGAATTGGAGGTAAGGTTGAGGATAATGAAACATTTTTAGAAACAGCAATTAGGGAAACAAAAGAAGAAACAGGTTTCAGTGTTGACGAAAGTTGTATGAAGTTTTGCGGTTTGGTTAGAACTAGAGGCGGTTATCCTGTTGATTGGCTAGTTTGTTTTTTTAAAGCAAGTGTTCCCACTAATAAAGTTCCAGTAGGGAGTCAATGTAGGGAGGGAAAATTTTTATGGCTAAAACCTGAGGATCTATTCACACAGGGAATTGAGTTAGTAGACGACTTGCATTATTTGTTTGAAAAAATAACTTCAAATAAAAAAATATTTTTCGCTAATATCCGCTTGAATGATCAGGAAAAGGTTGAAAAAATAAAGATTAGTTACTCGCCTTTTGACAACTTAACAACTCCTTAACTTTGCTCATTAAATTATGGCTGGTAAGTCCATATTTCGCTTTTAATTCTTGGGGACTACCCGATTCTCCAAAAGTGTTTTCTACCCCAACCATAGCAAACTTGATTTCGTTTTTTATTGATTGGTTTATATTTTTTGAGAGAACTTCTGCCACAGCTGAACCTAATCCGCCATGTATTTGATGGTCTTCAGCTGTAATTACTACTTTAGTTTCCTGAGCGGCTTTAATTATGACTTTGGTGTCTAGAGGCTTAATAGTATGCATGTTGATCACTCTAACGGAGATATTCTCAGTTGCTAGTTTTTGTGCTGCCATGAGAGCTTCATGAATCATTGTTCCACAGGCGATAATTGTAGCGTTGTTTCCTGGATGCAATGTTTGTGATTTACCAATGGTAAATTTTAAATTTTGAGTAATAGTGGGTAGTTTAGGCCTTGTTAATCTGAGATATGCTGGCCCTTGATCATTGGTTAGAGCATGAACAGCTTGAGTTGCCTGAAATGAGTCAGCTGGTTCGACGACCTTCATGTTGGGTAGAGCTCTCATGATAGCAATATCTTCAAGTGCTTGGTGGGATGCCCCATCAGGTCCGGTAACTAACCCAGCATGTCCTCCAACAATTTTTACATTCAATTTTCCATAAGCAACTGAGACTCTGATTTGATCCCAGCTTCTGCCAGGGTTGAAAACTGCAAAACTAGCAGCAAAAGGTATTTTTCCAGCCAAAGCAAGACCAGCGGCGACGCCTATTAAATTTTGTTCTGCCACTCCAACTTGAATAAAGCGATTAGGAAATTTATCTTTAAATTGGTTTAAGCGCATTGATTCTGTGAGGTCAGCGCACAAAGCAAAAACATTAGGATTTTGCTCAGCTAACTCCAGCATGCCTTGACCAAAACCATCTCTAGTGGCTGCTTTCTGGTTTGTATTTTGTTGTTTTGAATTCATATGTTACAGATTTCTTTTCAATTCACTAATAGCTTGTTTGGCTTGTTCTTGAGTTGGGGCTTTGCCATGCCAGCTACTATTGCCTTCCATAAAACTCACCCCCTTTCCTGGAACTGTGTGGGCGATAATGGCAGAGGGTTGTTTATCTTGCTTGGCCTGTTTTACTGTTCTAATAATTTTTTTAAAATTATGCCCATCCATTTCATAAGTTTTCCACCCAAAAGCTTCAATTTTTTTTACTAGATTTTCTAGAGGCATTATTTCTTCCGTATTTCCTCCAATTTGAATCATGTTGCGGTCAATAATTGCAGTTAAGTTGCTTAAGTGGTATTTGGCAGCCAACATATAAGCTTCCCAGGTTTGTCCTTCTTGTTGTTCTCCGTCACTAAGTAAGCAATAGATGTGGCCTTTCTTTTTATCTGATTTTAAAGCTATTGCTAAACCACAAGCTTGAGACAAACCTTGGCCTAGTGGCCCGGAACTTATTTCAATTCCTGGAGCAGAATTTAATAAAGGATGTCCTTGTAGTGGGCTATTAATGCGTCTTAGAGTTTTTAATATGTTGTCAGAAAAATAACCTGATTTAGCTAAGGTTACATATAAAACAGGACAAATATGGCCGTTAGACAGCAAAACATAGTCTCGGTCTGCCCAAATTGGATTTTTTGGTCTGTGGTTAACTAAATTAAAATATAAAGCTGTGAAAACATCTGTCATTCCTAAAGCACCAGCTGGATGACCTGATCCTGCTCTAGTTATCATTTCGATAACATCGATTCTAATCTCAGAAGCAATTTTCTTTAATTGTTTAAAGTTAACTTTTTCACTTTTTTCTGTAACAAGAGGAATGTTCATCAAATAAATTCGCAAATTAGTATTAGTAATAGATATGAGCTCATTTCTGAGGGGTTTCACCCCTCAGCATTTTGTCTTGCTTTGCAAGATCAAAGCCTGCTCCCCTGTCGCTTTAAGGGGTATTAGACCCTTAAAGCTCCACTAGGGGGAATCCCCCTAGAACCCCCATTCTGATTTGTCTTTTCCACTCAGCAAGAAAGGCTGGCGGGTTATTTAATTAAAATAAATGTAGCAAATGATTTTTAATTAAGCAATTCTTGGATTTGTTTCTCAAGCTTTGGTGTATATTTGACTGTATAGGGAAGCCTGATTTTTCTTGGGCTACCTCCATTAGGAATTACGACCATAACTTGATCTTTACCTGGATTTGATTTTAATAGCTTACCAAGTTTTTCCAAAGTTTTTTTACTTGTTTTTCTGGGAATAAAAATTTGTTGATAATCTTCTTCTTGATTATGATTTATCGTTTGTTCTTGAGGGGTGGTGATTTTTTCAACAATAAAATTAAGCTCTCCCTCTCTAAGATTAATCTTACCTTTAACCAAAGCTACTCTTTCTTCTTCTATTAGGTGTTTGTATTGCTCATAAGTTTTGGGAAAAATTACAAACCGAATAGAGCCTGTTTGATCTTCTAAAACACCAAAGCACATGTCTTGATTTCTTTTTCTGGTCTTAACGTGTCTAATTTTACTCATCACTCCCCCAAGTAAAAAGGATTGATCTATGTGAATATTTGGATCTATATCCTCGATTTGCTTATTAGCTAATTTATTAATTGTTTTTAAAGAATCTGCTAAAGGATGTTCAGTTAGATAAATTCCTAGTAATTCTTTTTCAAATGACAGGAGCTCTTTTTTAGGGTATTCAGGAATTTGCTCAAAAGTGTCTTGAATATCTGTTACGTCTTGTGCAACGTCGGCAAATAAATTGTCTTGTCCAGTCTGTTCAGTTTCAAACGAAGCTGCAGTTTGACGGATTTCTTCAAAGTTTTCCAGCATACTAGCTCTTGTCCCAAAGCGATCCATGGCTCCAACTTTGATTAGGGATTCTAGAACTGTTTTGTTGACTTTTCGCGTGTCAGTTAAGTGAATAAACTGAGTAAAAGAAACAAACTCGCCGTGTTTTTCTCTAGTACTCAAAATATTTTCAATGGCTGCTGTACCGATATTTTTAACAGCACTCAGGCTGAAACGAATTGCCTGTTTGTTGAGGGAGCTTGCATGTTGTTCAATAGTGAAGTCCTTTCCAGATTTATTAATATCTGGAGGAAGAATTTTAATACCAA
>CAYVBW010000026.1:0-6661 GCA_964449995.1 uncultured Pseudomonadales bacterium
TTTCATCAATAGATCCAATTACCTCATCGGCTACCTTTTTTAATTCGCTCACAGCATTGCCCATTGCCACACCATAACCTACAGCTTGAAGAAACTCTATATCATTAGCACTATCCCCAAATCCAATTACGCTGTCTAAATTGATCTGACTTAACTGTGCCCAATGTTTCAGGCCAGTTGCTTTAGTGACATCTTTTGCCGTAATTGCAACATAAGGCCTGCCTTTATTGCTAGTCATCTGCTTAATTGTAATTTGATCCTGTAATGATTTAAAACACTCATCTTCAAAATCAACTTCATGAATATCAATTAAAGTAATCGGTTCATTTTGATATTCTGCAAAAGAAGCCAGTGGAATATCCCAAGCTCCTTGGTATTGAGTTAAATGTTTTTTATCCATAAACAAAGTATTATATGAAGCTGCCACAAAACGACCCTGGCGCTTAACATCAGTATGTAATTTTTTAACAACCTCTGGGGAAATTGGCTCTTGAAAAAATACTTCACCCTGAGTATTGATAGCTTCTGCTCCGCCACTGATCACATGATAACCTTTGTGGTTTAAGCCATCAAAAACAGGAAGAACTGAATGTCTGACAGATTGAAATGAGCGGCCAGTACAAATTCCAACCTCAAATCCTTGTTGATAAAGCTTATTAATAATTGTGACTACCCCTAAAGGAAATTGGTAACTGGCATTGACCAATGTTCGATCAACATCGAATAAAAATGCTTTAAACTGATTTAAATCAAGCATAAGAACTCCATTTTAGCAAAAAAATTGCTTAGCTGAAGTTTGAAATTAAATCAGCTTGTTGTAAAATGCTTAATTAATAAAAATAATTTATTTAAAAAAATGACAAGAACTGCAGAAGTGCCAGGATACTACACGGGCGGCAACCGCGAACCCGATCCAACAAGAATTTCTGATAAAGAGTTAAAAAACAGACTGAAAGAAAATAATTTATCAAGAAAACAAATTAAGCAATTATTAGAGCTCTACCGAATGGGTCTTGATATCCATCAATTAAAGATAGATGACTTACACGAGTTAGCTAATTTTATGAGCTAAATCTTTGAGACTAATTCTAAGCTAAACCAAATTAAAAAAATTTATTTTAAATAATTTCTATTTTTTAGTTTATCGGGCAAGCAACTACCTTTTTGAGGATACATCTCATAACCTTTTCCATAGCCTTGTTTTTTCATAAACTTTGTTGGTGCGTTACGTAACTTGAGCGGAATAACCAAATTACCATGCTCTTTTACATCTGCCTGGGCAGAGCGAAGGGCGTCATAAGCCTGTCTGTCTTTCTTAGCAGTTGCTAAATAAACTACTCCATGAGCCAAACTTATTTCTGCCTCTGGTAATCCAACTTCCTGCACTGCCTTAAAAACCTCATTAGCTACTACTAGTGCAGTGGGTTGGGCCATACCAATATCTTCTGAAGCAAAGATCACCATTCTGCGTGCAATAAATAAAGGATCTTCCCCTGCTTCTAACATTCGAGCCAAATAGTAAATAGCTGCGTCAGGATCACTGGCACGCATGCTTTTGATAAAAGCGCTGATGGTATTGTAGTGCTCTTCTCCTTTTTTATCATAACGTAAATTTTTATTTTGATACGCTTTTTTTAAATTAGGAACACTAATTGAACGATAGAGTTGGACAGTCGCTTCAATAATATTTAACGCTTGTCTAGCATCACCATTAGCAAAATTTATAATCCATTCTTGTGCCGTATGGCTCATTTTCAAACTAGCTCTTTTCAAAATCTCTACCATTTGCTGTTCACTTAAATTATTTAAGGTGAAAATCCTCAATCTAGACAAAAGAGGCGATATCACGCTGAAACTAGGATTTTCTGTGGTAGCTCCAATCAAAATTAGGTCTCCACGCTCTACAAAGGGCAATAAATAATCTTGTTGGGCTTTATTAAAGCGATGAATCTCATCTAAAAATAAGACTTTAGGTCTATCAAAAAAAGGATCTCTTTTTACAAACTCTCGGATGTCTTTTTTCCCTGCAGAAACTGCTGAGAGCTCAATTAAGTCAGCGTCAAAGGCTTTGGCGTATATTTTAGCTAGTGTAGTTTTCCCGACCCCAGGCGGTCCCCACAAAATAAAAGAAAACAAATGACCTTTCTCTATGGCTTGTCTTAATGGTTTATTTTTTCCAACCAAATGTTTTTGACCCACAAACTCATCCAAGTCAGCTGGTCTAATTTTATCTGCCAAGGGTTGCATCTTATAGTTGTGAACAAATTAATAAATAGGGTAAAAACTAGTACTTAACTCCAAAATTGAGGAAAATTTTTGGCAATAAAATTCGCCCTAGCCTCACCCTTGAGATTGGGCAGAAAGGGTCTAAAGTTTTGCAATTCATCAGACTTTTTTCTAAAAATTGACAAAAGCTTGCTAACGTAATGCTGTAAATCTTCAGAGCGCTTAACATTCTCTATAAAAAAATATTTTTTATTGATTCTATTGGGATCATCAGTTGCAACTCCAGAACTAGTGGCGCTTGAACGTGCCACAAAAGTTCCTAATCCTAAAAAAGTTTGGATAAAACCTTTTGTATAAGCTCCTGTATCAACAATCATTTCTAAAGGAAGAGCTAATGAGTGACGGCTAACCGGTGTTGTATAAACAAATTTAATTAATCTCTTAGTTGTTACCAAAGCAATGCTCTTTTTCCATACAGTTGTTACCCACCACCAACCAATAGCAGCAAATAAAAACAAGCAAATAATTAATATAATTTCAAACAGAGCGCCAAAGGTGTGACTCATAATTTCCTGAGCAATTCCTTTTATAAATATCCCTGCTAACAACATTGCTAAGACAGCGATCAAGATAAAAGCTTGCTTTACTAACAACATTAAAGCGTTTTCTCTAGTTAGATAAAGAATCTTTTCGTCTGAACCTTGCCCTGGAAATTTATAATCGTAAGGAAATTTAAAGCGACTAATTTGAAAAATATTGATCATTAATGAAATTATATCACTATATTTATCAACCTTTCTTAATCTGCAACTCCTTTAAGTTGTGCTAATTCTTTCTTTGTTAATAATTTTGATTCACCAGAATTTAATTCTCCCAGCAACAAACTGCCAATTCTTATCCTTTTAAGCCGAGTAACAGTGAGCCCAGCTCTAGCAACCATTCTTCTAATCTGTCTGTTGTGACCTTCATGAATTACGATACTAAACTTAGCTTTTTTAGGCTCTCTAAAAATAACCTCTACTTTGCTGGGAGCTGTTGTAAATTCTCCTAGATTAACTCCTTTTTCTAGGTGATTAACAACTCTACTTGATAAGCTACCATTCACCCAAACCAAGTATTCCTTTTCAATCTCAAATTTCGGATGAGATAGCTTGTATGCTAATTCGCCATCATCTGTCATTAAAACTAATCCTTCACTTTCCTGATCCAACCTACCTACAGGAAAAAGTCTTTTTTTTGAATCAACAAGGTCTATTAAGGTTTCCCTACCTAGAGGATCATCGACTGTAGAAACTACTCCAGCTGGTTTATAAACTTTCCAATATTCTTTTTCCTGTAATTCTTGTTTTTGAGATACTGATTCTGAATTCACTATTATCCTATCCTCTTGAGGATCAACTTGCATACCCAGTGATGCTGGTTTTCCATTGACCAATACCTTCCCCTGCTCTATCAAAGAATCAATTTTTCTTCTTGAAGCAATCCCAATACTAGCTAAATACTTATTTATTCTCATAAATCAATTAGAAAGTATATTTTACACTAAACTTAAAAATTCTGATTAAATCATGAAAAAAAACAAAAACTATGCTAAACTTACTAATAATAAATTTAATCAATGGCTTTCTTAAAGCCAATTTTTAGTTGAACTTATTATTATCAATTAATCACTCCTCACAAAAAGCCGGGTGGGTTTCTTGTAAGGATCAGAAAGGAAAAATGTCTACTCAAAAATTTTTTCAACTCCCAGAGTTATCATTTCGCTACCATGATATGTGGCCTTTTCTAACAGAGCAGCAAGTTAGAATACATCATTTACAGCATCACAAATCCTATGTAGATAATGCTAATCAAATATTGCAACAACTGCAGGAAATTAGAAAAAAGCAAACAAAAGCAAACTATCAATGCCTATCTCAGCTACTTGCCTTTAATGTCAGTGGTCATATTTTGCATTCCTTATTCTGGGAAAACTTAGAACCTAAAGATCATCAGCCTATTTCTGATTTTTTAAATAAAGAAATCAAAAAGAATTTTATATCTCAGGAAAAATTCAAAACAGAATTCCTATCACTAGCTCAGGGATTACAGGGTTCTGGCTGGGCTGCTCTCACTTATAGCCCTGAAACAGATAGTTTAATTCTGATCCAAATTGAAAAACATAACGTTAACTTACTGCCAGAACATTCAATACTGTTGGTTATCGATGTCTGGGAGCATGCTTATTACCTAGATTACAATCAAAACAGAAGCTATTACTTAAACGCTATTTGGGAAATTATTAATTGGAAAGTTGTGTCTGAAAGATTGAAAAAAGCTAAACAAAAAATAAAATAGATATTGATTAGCTACAAATCAAATAATAACTGAGTTATCCTCAAAATCTGTATGATCTTTTATAACATAAAGATCTTGATTGTACTCACTTTCCCCAACCTTAATGGCTTCGCCTTTAATTATTTTTTCTAATGGCTTACAAGCAAAGCAACCTTTTTCTCCCTGAGGACACTTAAAATGTTCCAATTGTCGAGCTAGCTTAATTTTTTTAGCAACCTGCAGCACTTGTTCTTGAGCCTTTTTTAAATCAGGTAGAGGTTGCTTAATTAAATTATTGTCAGTCTCTAAATACCAATAACTAGCCTGTGACACTGCTCTTTTTTGAACGTTATGAACTAAAAGCAGATATATCGGCAGTTGCAGAGAGTCATCGTCTTCTTTTTTCTTACCTGTTTTAAAGTCAATAATATGGACTGCATCATCGTCTGGCAAATACTCTAGCCAGTCAATCTTGCCACATAAAATAATGTTCTCTTCTTGAGAAAGCCAATAGTAAGGTAGTTCTTGCTTAATTTTTACTGCTAGCTTCTCAATTGGCCCTGGGTTATTCATCACCCGCTGCATCATCTTGCTACCCCTTGTTTTATATTTATTCTCAGTTTCTTGATCAAAAAATCCGCCCTTTTTCCCAGAAACTTGTTTCCAAGCCTTTTCAAATCTTTCAACTAAAGACACTGAAAATCTTTTCTCAACAGGCAAAACAGATAACGACTCCAGCACCTGATGTACAGCCTGCCCTAAAGATAATGGCGGACTTATCAGCTGAATTTTATGCCCTGTGACTGGATCTTTGTAAATATTGTTTAAATAATAAGCTCTAGGACAGGTTAAAAAATCTCTAATAGAAGAGTGGGATACCCAGACAGCACTATATTTATCTTTTGGCATAAACTTTGATAGTTAATCTATTTTTAAATTAAATATTTCCACCCATCTTATCATAAGTGAGCAACTAGTCGCTGAAAAGTTTATGCAATGCTAGTTAATTATTACTGAAAAATTCCCCTTAACCGTGTTTGACACTGCGGACAAGTATCACCTTCTAAAAGATTCTGCACCATATAGCCAGTTCTTTTTATCAAAAGAGAACTGCATTGAGGGCAATAGGTATTACTCGCTTCATCTTTTTTAACATTTCCAACATAAACAAAATTCAGGCCAACCTCTTTTCCAATCTGATAAGCTTTTTCAATTGTGGGAATGGGAGTAGCTATTGAGTTGGTCATTTTATAGGTTGGAAAAAAGCGACTAATATGCCACGGGATATTTTCGTCAATATCAGCAATAAATTCTGCAATCTGTTTTAACTCTTTTTCAGAATCATTTTGACCCGGAACCACTAATGTCGTAATCTCAACCCAAATTCCCTCTTCAAACATTTTAGAAATTGAGTTTAAGACAGGTTTTAAACTCGCCCCACATACCTTTTGATAATAATCATTATTAAAAGATTTTAAGTCAATATTAACCGCATCAATTAACCCAGACATTAATTTGATTGCCTTGTCTGTTTGATAGCCATTAGTCACAAACACGTTTTTAAGATTTTGTTGTTGGGCCAACTTGGCTGTATCATGGGCATATTCAAAAAAAATTGTTGGCTCGGTGTAGGTGTAAGCAACTGACTGTGCTTGATGCTTAATTGCTAAGGATATCACCTCTTGAGGAGGGAAGTATTCTCCAATAATCTTAGCATCTTTACCCTTAGTAATTTGAGAAATTTGCCAATTTTGACAAAAATTACAGCGAAAATTACAGCCAGCAGAGGCAATAGAAAAAACATCACTACCTGGCAAAAAATGATATAGTGGTTTTTTTTCTATAGGATCAAGGTGAGCTGCAATGGCTTTAGCATAGTTAAGGGAGAACAGCTGACCCTGTCTATTTTCTCTAACACCACACAGCCCTCGACTGCCAGTTTTTACTAAGCAGCGGTGAGAACAAAGCTCACACTGAACTTTGTTGTCGTCTTTTTTCTGCCAAAGTTTAGCTATGCAATCATTCTGCATGTCAATTTTATACTCCAATAATTTCTAGATGAACTAATCAAAATAAATTCGCAAATTAGTATTAGTAATAGATATGAGCTCATTTCTGA
>CAYVBW010000027.1:0-6363 GCA_964449995.1 uncultured Pseudomonadales bacterium
ACTCTTCCTTAACTTCACTGATTCCTAATTTTTCTACGTCAATAATATCTGCAGCCTTTACTCTTAAAGAAAAATCTTTTTTTGATTCACCAGGCATGGGTTTTAACTTTGCGTCTTTGGTGTTTGAAAGATGTTGTTTAATTTTCTCTGCGCTTTCGCGATCTATTCTAGATCCTAAAGCTATATCTTGAGTGATGTGTTTAGCCCCAATTGGCAGTGATCCTGAAAGTTCCAAGACTCCATCAACATAGGCACAAAATGAACTTGTATCGGAACCAATATTTAATGCAACAGCACCCAATTCCTTCTCAGTTTCAGTTAAGGTAACTTCAGCTGCAGCTAGCGCTGAAAAAACAAAAGCCTCTACATCAATCCCCAAATCACTTAAACACTTCCTGATATTTTTCAGGGTAGAGCTTAAGCCAGTAATAATATGTGCTTCTGCCTCAAGTCTTACTCCAGTCATGCCCACTGGATCTTTAATTCCTTCTTGGGAATCAACTTTAAAAAATCTAGGAACAACATGAATCACTTCACGCTCAGCAGGGACTGAAATGGCACGAGCTGCCTCTATCACTCTTTCTACATCCTCTTCCGTGATTTCCTGGTCAGGATCAGCTACTGCCACCACACCTGTAGAGTTTTTAGAAGACACGTGAGAGCCTGAAACCAAAACATATGCACTACGAACACTTATACCAGCCATTCTCTCAGCAGCGTTTAAACTTTCTTCAATAGCGCCAAGAGCTGCTTCTAAGTTTACAATTGCACTTTTTTGAACACCCAGAGATGAAACTGCAGAAAACCCAACAACCCTTAGGCGAGGACTGTCTCCTCCATAAGTTGCAATTAGAGTGGCTATTTTGTCACTGCCGATATCAATTGCGGTGATTACATTTTCTTTACTCATAAAATAAAAGTATTTGAAGCTATTTTAAAGCAAGTCTAATATTAACTAACATAATAGCAAATTTCATACCCATCTGTCGAGCTAAAATAAATTTGCAAATTAGTATTAGTAATAGATATAAGCTCATTTCTGAGGGGTTTCGACCCAGGTGAGTTTCATCTCTTAGAATTTTATTCTGCCCAATACGTCAATTTAAGACACAAGTAACAAAACTAGAGATTTTCTAAAACTTAACAACAGGTAAATCAAATCTCATATCTATAGTTTGAACTAGCTCTTGACTTTCAGAAGCCTGGCGAGCAATTTCTAAATTATCATTAATGAGCCCAATTTTAACTCCTAAAACATCAGGATCTGTTTCTTCTTCAAAAACATACTGAATACCGTCCAATATGATTTCAGATTCATCTTTATTTAAATAAAATTGATCATAGTCCAAACCCTGGTTGGTAAAGGCCAAAATAAATTCATATATGAGGTTGTGAAGCTCAAAATCTAATCTATCATTTTCAATTAAATATAAATAGTCCTCTGACAAAGATACCAATGGTAATGAAAAAAATTGATCATCTAAGGCCAGGTATCCTCCTGAGTTAACTATAAAAATTTGCTCATTAAGTTTGAGTTTATAATAAGGATCCTCAATTTGAAAAAATATAATTAAAGTATCTGGCAGCCTTTTTTTAATGTTAATTGGTTCTAGTACTTGGCCTCGATCATTGATTAATGTAGTTGTAAAAAGGGGAGTCTTTTCAAAATTAGTAAAAAACAAAGATTGATTTTTCAAGAATGAAAGATTTTGACAAAAACCTGGATCATGCGAATTATCTACTTCACAAATTATATTATTAATTCTAAAAAAATAACTACCTATTAAAATAAAAAGAACAAAAATCAAGGCACCAATAAGTTGAAAAATTCCTTTTGAAAAAAAATTATTCCTGGTTTGTTTTCTCACTGCAGAAGACTTTTTTTTCATGAAAGGTTATTGTGACAAAGAAACCAAAATGTTGTAAATTTTTTGTTCGGAACCAAGCTGCATTGAGGTTTTAATTTCTTTTAAGTTTTTAATATAAATTTGGCGATTTTTAGTTACCTGAACCAGCGCTGACTTTAAACTAATATGATTAAGATTGTCTTGAATTAAAAGATAAGCAGCTTTTCTTACAGAAAGATGTTTCGCGTTAACCATCTGCTCATCAAAATGGGAGTGGGGTAGAGGGATTAAAATTGAAGGCAATTGATGATATACAAGCTCTTCAATTGTATTAGCTCCAGCCCTTGAAAGTGCCAGTGAAGCATGTTGATAAAGCCAGGCTAAATCTTCTTCATCTATCCACTCCCTAACATAATATCTCTCAGCCTTAAAATTCTTGTTTTGGGCATAACTCAAAAGATCCGAGGCGTAATTGTAAAGCTTGTTAGATCGTCCACACTGATGTACGACAATATAATCTTTAATAATCCATTCCAAATTAGATTTAATCAAATCATTAATTACCTTTGACCCTTGATTTCCTCCCAAAATTAATAAAATTTTATCATTAGGGTTAATTTTTTTTATCCACGATGGTTGAGGGGTCGATTTAGTACTTGTAATTGCTTGCCTTAATGGAGTACCAGTTAATTCTAATTTATGCTGGTAGCGCTTTAAGTTATAGTTTTCGGGAGAATAACTGTAAGCTATCTTTGAACTAAAATAAAAAATGATTTTATTTGCTAAACCAACCACCCTGGTTCCCTCGTGTGTCAAAGAGGGTATTCTACAAAATCTTCCAGCAATAACAAAAGGAACAGCTACATATCCACCAAATGACATAATCACATTTGGTTGGTGTTCTCTAATAATTTTATATGCCTGAGCCAAACTCAGTAAAAATCTAAAAGGCTTTATTAACCATGAAAAAAAATTAGCTTTTTCCAACTTAACTGCCTTAAAAGGAATAAATGGCACACTTCTTTTTTTAACCTCATAAGCCTCTATGGCTTTTTGTTTTAATGAACCTTGACTGTATATTCTGCCAGCGAAAACTATTTGTGTATCGGGATGGTTGTGAATAATCCAATCAATTAAACCAAGCGCTGGCGTTAAGTGTCCTCCTGGAATTAAGATTTTCATTAAATATTAAGATAAATTATATTTAATAATGACAATATTTTAGCTGAACTATTAATTATAGACTAGAATTTTATTAAGTTTTAACAGTTTGAGCTCTATTTTTTGGGGCTTTTCGCTACTTTATAAACAAATCCTGAAGCAAAAAGCACAGAAACTAAAGACGAGCCACCATAAGAAAAAAGAGGTAAAGGCAAACCAGTAAGGGGTAAAAGAGCAACAATTGATCCCAAGTTTAAAACTGTTTGTCCAGCTATCCATAGCAGTACTCCTGATGTAAAAAGTTGTTCAAAAGAATATTTTTTTTGAGCAATAGCGGTTTTATAAATAAGATAAAAATAGAGTCCAAATAAAATTAGAATAAAACAAGAACCAATAAAACCAAGTTCCTCTGCTACGATAGCAAAAATAGAGTCACTACTAAGCTCGGGAATAAAAGCATGCTTTTGTTGAGAGTTGCCCAATCCTAAACCAAACCAACCTCCGCTACCTAAGGCTAACGTGATTTGTCTAATTTGAAAACTAGCACCCAAAGGATCAACCTCTGGATTCAAGAAGGTTTGAATTCTTCTTAATCGATACGGAGAAGCTAGTATTGCTACGATCAGCAACACCAACCCAAAACCGATGATTGGCAGCAATTTTTTTATATTGCCGCCGGCAACAAAGAACATTCCAGTTGCAATGGCTAAAATAACTAATAGCGAGCCTATATCAGGTTGAAGTAATAAAATAACTGCTGGTAAAGAAATTAAAAATATAAAAGGAAGTATCCTTTGGTGTTTTTTTAACCAATTAGCGAAAAACACAATTAAGCCTAATTTAAAAAATTCAACTGGTTGAAATGAAGTAATTCCTAAATCAATCCACCGTTTAGCTCCATTAACCTCAATGCCTATTGAGGGAACTAGTGTTAAAACCAAAGCCAAAAAAGTTATTAAATAAACAACGGGCGCAATTTTTAGCCAAAATTTAATAGGGGTAAAATATGCAATTAAAAAAGCAATAACTCCTATTAAAAGCCAAATTATTTGCCGAGTAATGAAGTAATACTGATGCCCGTAGAGATTAAAACTCTCAATAGTTGAGGCTTGAAATACAAAAAAAAGTCCAACCAATGATAATAAAACCAATATAATTACCAAACCAGTTGCTGTTGGTATTTTTGAGAAAATTTTCATAAATACCCTAGCGAATATTTTTTAATAACCAAATAAATTTAAATTACAGCCAGCCAAACTCCAAACAAAGTTAGCATTATTTGTACTAACCAAGCTCGCTGCACGATCTTGGGTTCCTCCCAGCCCAAAGATTGCAGAGTTAAATGAAAAGGAGCAGCCACAAATACTTTCTTATTTCTAAATCTTCTTGATAATAATTGTAGTAAAGAGGAGCAAACTTCAAAAACAAAAATAAAACCAATAATTAGAAGTGCGACAACTTTACCCAAAAGCAATCCCACCACTGCCAAAGTTGCTCCAAAAGCTAATGAGCCAACATCCCCCAGCATAATTCTTGCGGGATAAACATTAAAATAAAGAAAAGATACCAATGCACCAATCCAAAGAGCTAAAAAAACTGAAAGAGTTAAATCTAAAATTGATGCAGATAAAATCCACAAACCAAATAATGAAATCATCAAGATCCCACTAGCCAAACCATCTAGACCATCTGTAATATTAACTGCATTAGCAAAAGCAACAATCACAAAACTAGCAAAAGGAATATAAAACCAACCCATTTCAAAAATACCTATAAAAGGAATGTTTAAAAACGAAATTCCCAAATTATAATAAAGCATTAAGGCGGTAATGGAAGCCAAAATAACTTGTATTAATAATTTAAACTGCATCTTTAGGCCAAAAAAACCAGAGTGTTCAAAACCAAAAAATTTTTTGATGTCATCATAAAGTCCTAAAATAGAAAAAGACAAAAAAGTAAAAAAGATAACATTCACTTCAGCTTGATGGCTGGCGTAAGCAGTGCCAAGATGAATCCCCATTAAATTTAACAGTGGCATCACCAATGCAAAAAGTAGTGAAACTATAATAATTATTAGCAAACCGCCTCCAATTGGAGTGCCTTCTTTGACTCGATGGAAGTAATTAAAAACTGCTGTTTTTTCTCCAAAAACATTAGTTGTATTGTCTTGTTTTTTTCTCTGAAACTTCAAAGTATAGAGCAAATTAATAAATGGCACTATTGCAATACTAGTAACAATAAAAGAAAAAATTAATAAACCTAAAGAAAGAGCTAAAGTATTCATAAAAAAACAATAATTAATAAGTTTTTTATCCTTTCTTTCTTGCTATCCTTGCTCCCAAAGAGCTCAATTTCTTATCAATATTTTCATAACCTCGGTCAATCAAGCCCACGTTTTCTAAAACTGTTGTTCCGGTACCACTTATGGCTGCTAATAATATAGTAGCACCCGCCCTTAAGTCATGCACACGGAAATTGCCTCCAACAAAATTGGCAGGACCAATTATCTCAACTGCATGAATATCTGTGTCTTTTTTATCTTGCCAATTAAAATTATAAAAATCTGATGGATCATCTACCTCAATCTTAATAGGTTTAATTGAGGCTCCCATCTGATTAAGATCATCAATATATTGAAATCTATTCTGCATTACAGTTTCATGTATAAGACTTTTTCCCTCAGCATGCGATATTAAAGTTGCCCACAAAGGTTGCCAATCGGTCATGAATCCTGGATGGATTTCAGTTTGAACATTGGTGGCTTTCAAAGGCTGTTGGTAAAAAAATCTAACTCCATACTTCCCTGACTCATATCCACCACCTGCTTCCTGGAGTTTGTCTATAAATGCTGAAAAGTCCTTATAATTGGCATTCTCAATAATTACATCACCTTTGGTAGCTAGTGCTGCGCATGCGTAACTGACAGCCTCATTTCGATCTGGCATAACTCTATGGATAGCCCCATTAAGTTGGTTTACACCTTCAATTTTAATAACTCTATCGGCAGTACGCTCAATTTTTGCACCCATTGTATTTAAAAATTCAATTAAATCGTCAACTTCTGGCTCCATAGCAGCATTTTCCAAAACCGTCACTCCCTCAGCTCGAACAGCAGTCATAATTAGTGTTTCTGTACCAGTGTGCGTGTTTTTTTCAAAACGATAGTTGCCGCCCCGTAATTTTTCAGTTTCTAAAATCAAAAAATCATCCTTATGCTGCCACTTTACACCTAGTTGTTCTAACCCAAAAAGATGTCTGTCTAAGGGCCTTTCTCCAATTTGATCTCCTCCTGGAAGAGGCACCTTAGCTTGACCAAACCTAGCCAGCAAAGGACCTATGAATAAAGTAGAAGCCC
>CAYVBW010000028.1:0-6318 GCA_964449995.1 uncultured Pseudomonadales bacterium
TTGGGTAAGACGCAAACAGAAAAAACCGGATCTGCAGATTGGATATAAACCGGGTGGCTTTTATGGCGGATTCTATGAAGTTGGATCCGAAAAAACAAAAAAGACAGCTCCTATATATACCAGTATTGCTGAAAATATAGCTACTATTGAAAAAATAGAAGGACAATATCTGTCTGGTATCAGCTCTGAAGCCGGAACAATGGCAAAAATAAATGAAAGTGAGGTGTTGAGCAATGACGGGTAAAACTGTAGCTTTTAAAAAACAAATATATGCAGAGTTATCAACGCTTTGCACCAGGGTAAAAAGCCGCATAACAAGAGCTGCCCCTAAAGACTATCCGTACATTGTGTTTAACAAATCTGTGCTGGAAAAAAAAGACTGGAATGAAAAGATACAGCTTGAGATAAATGTAGTGGGATATGGCGATATGGGCGATGGCGTGAGTGATTTGGCTGATTCGGTTGAGGAAATGTTTGATCATTATTTTTATATTAACGCTGCAATAGCGTTTGAATCGTACCTGAATACGAGAACACCTATCGAAGAACAGGACAAGGAAGTCGTTAGAGAACGACTCTTGTTCGACGTTTATTTAACTGAAAGAACGGAGGAATAACATGGGATTTTTTAACGGAATGACAAAAGACACTCCCAAGAAGTTTATGCTTGGCGCGGGAGCGTTTTTTAAGAATTACGAATATGGCGTAGACAGCTACGAAACGGCCAAGGCTTCAGGAAAACTGCTTGGAGCAACTACGGGAGGCGGATCCTTTACTGCTACGCCCACAGTAAGGCAGACGGAACTTGACGGAGCTCCGGCGAATACGGCAGAACTGCAGAATATTGACGAATGGGCTGTGTCCATGGTGGCTAATGTTAAGGAGGCTACAGCCGCGTTGCTACAGGCAGCACTGGGAGCGGCAGATATAGATGAGTCTGATACTGATTATGACAAGGTGACCGCTCGTGGAGATGTGGAATCCGGGGACTACTTGGACAACATTACTTGGATAGGCAGAATATCCGGATCCGATAAACCTGTAATTATAATACTGAAAAACGCAATGTCGCATAACGGTTTGGCATTGACCATGGCAGACAAATCAGAGGCAGTGATAGCGGTGACTATTATAGGACATTACGCACTGGAGGATATTGCTGACGGAGATTATGCTGCTCCGTTTGAAATATACTTCCCGAAAATTACATCCTCTACACCAACAGCTGATCCTGAGAGTGATACTTTTGATAAAAATTCATCCGGTGAGAACTATGACGACATGGTTACGGCTATATCCGGCGGGACTTTAACAGCCCTGAAACTTGGTGGCGCAACTGTGAATACAGATAATTACACAGTCGCATCCGGAACACTGACCATCAAAAAGGAATATCTCGCAGGACTGGCGGAAGGAATTAAGATCTTTACTATAGTTACTGCGAACGGCAACTGTACCTTTACCGTGACTATTACAGACACCACAGAATAGGGGGCTGTATTATGCGTAAATTAAAGACGACTGACATTTTTAACGCTATGCGCCTTATGAAAAAAGCAGAAGTCCGGGAACAGTTTATGCCATACATAGACGGCATAAGCGAAAAAGGCCTGTCAACAGAAGATATAGGCATTGACGGATTTTTATATCTTATGGAGATCATGGCAGAAAAAAAAGCTGAAAATGCCATATATGAGTTTTTAGCAGGCCCGTTTGAATGTGCAGCAAAAGACGTAGAAAACATGGAACTGAGCGAACTCATAGTCAATGTAAAGCAGCTTGCCAAGGAGAACGATCTCGGGGTTTTTATGAGGTCGTTGTCCGGTTTGAATGGGAAGGTATAACCGATCTTATTCATCGCCGATACGGCAACGTCGAATTCATATTGGATATGGAGACTGAGGAAGCCGCCACGTTTTTGTTGTGGCTTGCTGAAGAGGATCAAAAAGAAAGATTGTGGCAGCAATGGCTGCCATTACAGCAGTGGGTGAGCTGGGAAGAATTTTACGAATCATCAAAACCCATAGAGCTAAAGCCCGAAACCGAAATATTAGAGGATGTTGCAAGCATAATGAATGCAACGAAAGGATAACATGGAGATTTTTAAGCTGTTCGGGACTGTAATGGTCAACACGGACAAGGCCAACAAATCAATATCGAAAACAGGGGATCATTCTGAAACTCTTCGCGGTAAACTCGGTAAAGGCATCAAAACTGCTGCTAAATATGGAGCTGCATTTGCAGCGGCGGGGGCTGCTGTAGTAGGTGCAATGGTGAAGCTGGCTTCAAAAACGGCAGCGGCAGGAGATGAGATTGACAAAAACAGTCAGAAACTCGGCATCTCTCGACAGACTTACCAGGAATTGAAATTTGTAATGTCTCAATGTGGTATGGACATCGAGAAATTTAAAGGCGGCATGAAAAAACTGACAAACACGGTTTACGATGCCGTTGATGGCAACGAAGAATATGCCGCCGCATTTGACAAAATAGGGGTAAAACTCAAAGACAGTAACGGCGATTTGAGGGACCAGGAAGACATTATGTGGGATACTATTTCGGGCTTGCAGGGAATGACAAACCAGACAGAAAAAGCAGCTCTCGCAAATGAACTGTTTGGTAAAGCGGGAGCAGAAATGATGCCGCTACTCAATCAGAGCTCCGGATCTATTGAAGAAATGCGTAAGCAGGCGGAAGAGCTTGGGATTGTGCTGGATGATAAAACAATAGATGCATCGGTCAAATTTACGGACACTATGGACCAGGCCAAAAGAGCCTTCGACGCCATAGTGATCAAGGTCGGTGCAAAAGTAATGCCGATAGTACAAAAGATGCTGGATTGGGTTATTGAACACATGCCGGAGATAGGAGCGATATTTAGCGCCGTCGGCAAAGTGGTCGGAACTGTCGTAAAGTATGCCATGAAAATAATCCGCAAGCTGATAGAGGTCTTTGATGCGCTATTCAGTGGCACAAAAGGCAATGCAAAAGTTTGGAAACAGCTCTGGCACGATATCAAAAAGATACTTAAAGGAGCAGTAGATGTGATTCTTGGCATCCTGCAGGTTTTCATAGATTTGTTCAATGGCGACTGGGATGCTTTATGGAAAGACACAAAAAAACTCGCCAAAGATGCTGGTAAACTAATTGCCAACATTATAAAACTTGCACTTATGGCAGTGGTTGCCATTATAAAAGGAGTCGGCAAGCTGATCAAAAAAGCTGCAAAAGCTGTTTTCGGGAAGATCGGCGACGGATTTAAAGCAGCATGGACTGCTATAAAAAACTGGGTTGTAGATGTATTCATGTGGCTGCCGAACAAAATAAAAAAGCTTGGAAATCTAAAAGACGTCGGGAAAGCGATACTGAAAAGCCTCTTACAGGGCTTCAAAGATATATGGAACAATATAAAAGACTGGGTAAAAGATAAAGTTGAGTGGATAAAAGAAAAATTTACGGGTGCTAAAGATGAGGCGAAAAATACACCTAAAAGACAAACAAAATCAACAAAGCACGCAGTGGGTTTGAATTATGTTCCATATGACGGATATTCGGCGACATTGCACGAAGGCGAAAAAGTTCTTACAAAGGCTCAGGCACAAGAATACGATTCCGGAAGCATTGGCGGGAGCAATGTTGAGGGCCTCCTCGAAGATGTCGTAATGCTACTGAAGGCTCTGAAGAACCAAGAAAAAACCATATCACTGAATAAACGAGAACTTATGAGGATCCACAATGAGCTATAAAATTGAAAAACTGAAATATGTAAACAGTCTGGGCAACTCTATCCAGTTTGGAGGATCTCCTTATTTTGTCAACGAAAACAATCTCCGCGATTTTGCATGGTCGTATTCTGAAATCAACAACAGTATAAGCAAATTGGATAGAAACGGTATTGTCACCAAAAGTTTAACGGTGAAAATTCTCGCTGCAGAAGCTGATTTGTATGATGCTTTGAATACTCTGCATAAAGCGATGGATACCGACTGTGTTAAAGATAGCCGGGGGAAACTCTATATAGGCAATTATTATTTGGAATGCTGGATCACAGAAGCTGCAAACAAGGGATATACAAAAAGCGGTTACTTAGAAAGAACATTGTCTGTGGCGACAGACAGACCATATTGGACGAAGGCCGAAACATTCGAGTTCAGAAAGACCGGATCCACGATCGAATCTACCGGGCATGACTATCCATTTGATTATCCGTATGATCTTGGCGTTGGATCTGATGTGTCCTTCCTGGAGGTTGACAGCTTGGGGTTGTGTGATTTTGAAATGATAATATACGGCCCCGTAACTGACCCGGAAGTCGTGATCAACGGACAGATATATAAGGTCTATACAGACATATACTCCGGAGAGTTCCTACGAATAAATAGCAAGAATAAAGAGATTTTCAGATATATGTCTGACGGCATCCCGGTGAACAAATTCAATAATCGGGCTGACGATAATGTGTTTCAAAAAATTCCTGCCGGAAAAAACAATATAACATATAACGTGCCGGCAGGAATAGATATCACCTACTATGATGAAAGGAGCGAACCAAAATGGATTTCGTCATAGCAAGGGGTGTGAAAAATACCAGCTGGGAACAAATAACACAGCTGGAGGCTTATACCGATATTGAGTATCAGATGGTAGAGACCACCTCTGGTTCCGGAAGGTACAAAATAGCTTCCGTTAAGATGGTACCTGTGCCCGTGACGAAGTTTAGACCTGTCTCAAAACTCATCGATAAAGAAACAGTAGAAAACCAGGGGATAGGATCTCTTGCAAGATTCAACAGCCTGGATGTAGAAATTGGGATATCTGGTATTGCAAGTAATGATTTTGAGCTCAAAATCGCGCGAAATGACAGTATATTCTACGGGCTCAACTTCGGGGCTTTTATATTCTCTTCTGATACTGAGTTCGGAGGCATGCTGGAACAGATCGATGTGGACACATCCACGGATGAACTGATATGGACCGGGATCACATGGAGGGGCATGCTTGATAAGGACATTATAGATCCCGGAACCGACGATTATAAAATTGTCTCCGGGGAAGCGAATGAAATTATTGCCGATATACTTTCGGATGGGTGCGGTTCGTTTTTCACCGTTTCCGACACCAATACCGGAGTGACCTTTACAGACTACCAGTTTGATAGATATACCAGCAAGCTTAAAGGTCTCACAAAAATGCTGGCCACTGAAGGATATAAACTGAAAATCTGGGCTGAGGACGGCTGCCCGAATGGCGTCATGAAGGTCTACGCCGAAGCTGTACCTATCAATGACTATTCGGAAGAGATTAGGTACGGAACAGACAACGATGTGGATCTCACGCTCACGGATTATCGTGGTGGCATAAATCATCTGATTTGCCTGGGCGACGGTGAACTCTCGGCAAGACGCCGGATCGATATATATGTGACCGATGAAGACGGCAACAGATATAGCGGTGCACAGGAGCGCAGCGCTATTTATGATTGCAGTAGTGTTGAGGGTGATACTGATTCCGAAAAGGCTGCAAATTTACTGTCGGCGGGAAAGGAACAATTAAAAACATTGGCCAACAGCCAAAGCATGGGCATGACTATAGATGATACTCCTGCTGATATAGGAGACATCATAAATGGTTTGGATCGAACCACAGGGCTTTCACTCTCAAAACCACTAACGAAAATGATATTAAGAAAAACATATAACACAGAAACGATAGAGCACGGCCTTGAAGAGGCAGAAACATCTACAGAGGAGGAGATTGCATAATGATAATAATTGATGGCCATCATGGCGAAGAAGTCATAAGCAGCCAGCAGATAGCGGACAGCAACATGGCATTGTATGGATCAGAGAATTATGTATTGCCACAGGGAAGCCAACTTGCTGCATCCATAGTATCAAATAACGAAGTTGACATATCAGATGGCCTCCTGGTCCATCAGGGGCACAGGGGCGGCATCGAAGTTGGACAGGACGAAGACGTGACTATTGAAAATGGTGCGGCTGGTGTCAAAAGAAGAGATCTTATTGTAAGTAAATACATAAAAGACGAAACAACTTTGGTTGAAACTGTGGAACTGGCAGTCATTAAAGGCACAGCTGCAGCATCTGATCCCGCGGACCCGGAATACACATCCGGAGATATACGAAATGGTGCGGTTCTGGACGAAATGCCATTATACCGTGTTCACATAGACGGTATAAGCATTGTAGCCGTAGAACGGCTCTGGGAATATCCGGAGAGCATGCCGGTAACTGAGGAAGGAGCATGGGCGTTTGTGCCTATGATTGCCCCGTATGCCCTCACATTGCCGTCAGGGTT
>CAYVBW010000029.1:0-4945 GCA_964449995.1 uncultured Pseudomonadales bacterium
TCAAAATAACGCCAGTCAGTTTTAACTGCGTATGATTCTCCGTCTCCAGAAAATCTTAATAATAAATTTCCACCTGTTATGTTTTCATGATAAGTACAAGCACCACCAGCACTGCAGCTGCCTAAAAATATTTCTTCACTTGCTGGCAGTGAGCTTAGTTGAATGAGTCCCATCGCCCCTTGAAGCATGCTGCCTGATTGATATTCAAGCTCGTAATCAACCTCAGTAGCTGGTTTGTTAAGTTGGATAATGTTAATATCAAGATGTCTTCCATCAGCTCTGGGAGTGATAGCGACATAAGGTCTTTGAGCAATAGGAATAACGTTAACAGGATCTGTGATACGCCTTCTTTCTTGTTCTTCTATTGGTTGTGATTCGTCCTGATCGCGTCTGCCTAGAACAACTGCCCCTATTCCACCAATCAAAACAAGCACGATAAGTAAAATAATAACTTTTTTATTTTTTAACAATTTCATAATATTAATTTAATTTCTATGTAGTTTTTATTTTTTTAGTAAGTTTTTTAATTTTTAAAGTATTTAGTCAACCTTAAGAGTTTACCATTTTTTGTAAATATGGCACCAGTTCACTAACAGCTATTCTTTTTTGTTGAGTGGTATTACGTTCTCTGACTGTTAGAGTATCATTTTCTAATGTTTCAAAGTCGATAGTGATGCAAAAAGGTGTGCCTATTTCGTCTTGATATAAGTAGCGCTTACCAATATTACCTCGATCGTCGTAGGTAGTATGAACTTTTTTGAGCAACTGTCGATATATTTCTGTAGCTTTATTGGTTAAATTTGGTTTGTTTTTGAGTAATGGAAAAACCGCCGCCTGGTAAGGAGCAAGCTTTGGTTTTAAATCTAAATAAACTCTACCTTCCTTATCTTGTTGATATGAGTCTGCTAAAACCATTAAGAAAAACCTATCAATACCTGCAGCTGGTTCTATCACATGGGGAATAATTTTTTCATGAGTTTCGGGGTCAATATATTCTAAAGACTCTCCTGAGTGTTGAATGTGTTGTTTGAGGTCAAAATCGGTTCGGTAGGCAATGCCCCATAACTCATCCCAGCCAAAAGGAAACTGATAATCAAGGTCATATGTCTCTTGGCTGTAATGGCTTCGTTCTTGATCGCTATGGCGCCTCCAGCGCAGGTTGTCAGAGTTAACACCCAAGGTTTGTGTGACAAAATTCATCATTTGAGTTTGCCACTTCTTAAACAATTCTTGCCAGTCGTTTTTGTTAGGATCAAAAAAGTACTCTATTTCAGCTTGTTCAAACTCTAGTTGTCTAAATAGAAATTGGCCACTGGTGATTTCGTTTCTAAAGCTTTTCCCAATTTGTCCGATACCAAAAGGCAAACGGGCACGAGTACTATTTAAAACCTGCTTAAAGTTGGTAAAAATACCTTGAGCGGTTTCTCCTCTTAGATAGACTAAAGATTTTTCTCCCGCAACAGCACCAACTGCTGTTTCAAACAAAATATTAAAGTCTTTAGGAGGAGTTACAGGATTACCATCAGGACTGGTGATGTTGTATTGTTCAATAAGCTGGGCCATTTCCGCTGTAGAAAGATCACTTACTACAATTTTTTCAAATTTCGGATCAGTTTGTTTTTTTAGCCAGTTTTTTATTAAGTGGTCTGCCCGATATCTCAAATGTGTTGTTTTGTCTTCCACTAAAGGATCAGTAAAAGAGCTGACATGACCTGAAGCTACCCAGGTTTCTGGGTTAAGCAGAATTTGACTATCAATCCCATACATATCATCGCGATTAATAATAAATTCTTGCCACCACAAGTCTTTAATATTTTTTAACAATAAGGCTCCCATTGGACCGTAATCATAAGAGCTAGCAAGACCTCCATAAATTTCAGAAGTTGGATAAGTAAAACCTCTGCGTTTGGCAAGGGAGCTAATATTTTCAAGAGTGGGTTTAGTGGACATCGTTAATGAACTATTTGAAGTTAGTTGATATTTAATGGTTTTTTACTTGTAAGTACTCAAAACTTTTCATTGGCCTCTCAGCTATTTCCTGCACGTATTCTAATACAGAAATGTGCTTACTTGAATCAGGAGTAGGATAACCCAGCTGAAGTAATAGTTGTCCCAGATGAGACCTGATTTTGGCTGTTTTATGCTCAATTAGAGCTTGTCTGATTTCAAGCATTAAGCGATATGTTCGGGGATCTATCTCATCTTCAACAAATAATTTATCATAAATTTCAAGTATTTGGGTGAGTTGTCTGATTTTCCCCAAACCTCTTTTGGCCAGAGAAGCGTCGTCAAGTAATCTTGCCTGGACGAGCAAAGGCATACCTTTGGTTCTTACTAAATGAGCCTTCACAATATTGGCCGGCTCTAGATAAGCTCTTTTACTTGAGTTAAGTTTGCGCACCCCTTTGGCAACACAGGTAATTTTTCCTTGTTCTTGAGTGATTAAGGTTACCAGTCGATCTGTTTCTCCTAAGTTACTTCTTTTTAAAACGATGCCATCGATGGTGTAAGTTCTTGGGGTCATAAAATAACATTATTTTTGATGCTAAAATTGGTCTCTGAAGGTTGTGTCTTGATCAATGAGTAGTTGAGTTTGGTTGTCATTGACATCAATAATAGTTTCAAATGGCTTTACTCCGCCTTGTTTCCAGATTGTTAGATGATAGTCATCTAAGTCATAGGGCACTTGATAAGTAATTCTGATTCGAGCAACTCCTAAAGGATCAAGCTTATAAAAACCGTCAATTACTTGCAGGTCAAGCTCTTCGTAGAGATTGGGTTCTTGAGTGAAACCTTGAGCTTCAACAAGTTGTGAGCCCAATGGTAAATAGAGTCGGTGCCAGGTTGGAGCAATCGCATTTAAACAAAGTTCTCCTGCTTCTAGATCACAATTATCCGCTTTTCTGGTATTGCGGTAGGTTATTTCAACAGTTTTGTTGAGCAGACCGTTTATGGGGCCTTCGATAGTTTGCAGGACACTGTACTCAGTAAATAAGTTTGACTTTGCACCGCCCAAATTAGCGTCAATAATTGCAATAAAATCTCCTGATTCAGGGGCATTTAATCTACCAGCAGCTTGAGCATTTTCTGCAGCCAGCTGAGCTGTTTCGTCAATAAAATAGAGCTGAAGATGTCTGCCTTTGATTGAATCCCAGGTTAGAGTAAAAAGGTCAGACCAATATTGTTTGGGAGCTTCATATGTTTTATGAAGAATAGCCTGCATCATTGGTCCAAGAATTCCCTTTCTATCATCTCTTAAATAGGGAGTTGGTCTAGTAATAATTTCACTTAGGGCATAAACTACTTGAGGACATTCACAGCGGGGATCAATCTCTGCACTAAAGGTACCATAACCTGGTACTTCTACTGGTCCAAGTATCGTCAGCAACTGGGTTAGAACTTGAGTATCAACAGCTATAATGCCGTCAATGTCTTTGGGCTCTCCCCTTACCTGAGAATAATATGAGAAAAAGGTATCCATTGATACTTTAAAATCTGGAGAAATATTCATGTCTCGTAAGTTCCAGAATCTTTCAGTGGTTAAATACCTACCTAAACTTTCTGGGATAGTGATTCTTTCGGTAAATTTTTGATCAAGGGCATAAATATCATCTGATTTTTCAGGAGCTACTTTTCCATCTTCAATATGAATGATGGAGTATGCAGTTAAAAAACCTCCAGTTGGTCTGAGCTCATTATCGTTTTGAAATAAAATTAGATACTTTTTGGGTTCATTACTACCTGCTATTGATGGTAGCTCTTCAATCACTGGTCTAAAGTCTAGAAAAATTGTAAATGTTTGATCTAAAAGTTGTTTGGCTTCAATAATTTGAGATCTAACCTGTACACCTCTTAGCTCTTCTGGATATCGGGAAGGGTCGATTCTGTTTAAGTTTGCTTGAACTGCAAGCAAGTTATCTTCTATTTCATCTAATTCTGGAACTACCATTTCTAAGGTTTGCAACATTAAGCCTATTCTGTCCTCAGCTGTGCCACCTTCAAAAGATTCTTCTCCTTCAAATCCAAGAATATCAGCATAAGGAGTAATAGCTTTAAAGGCTACAACCGCTGCTTGTAAGCCATGGTCAGCTGCATCTAATCCAGCTTGTCCGTCCTGGTAATAATTTTTTAACCAAGGCAAATTATTGTACAGTGAGAGTTGCTGATAGGTTTCCTGGATTGTTTGAAGTTGGTTTTGGGCGTCAATTAAAGCTACTTCTGCAGCAGGTAAATTTTGTCCTGAAAATTGCTCATATGCCGATCGCAACTGGTTTTCTAACTCTCTACCTTGTGTAGTAAGCTGTGTTGCAGTTTTGTATGTATAGGCGCCCACAACACCGACAGCAGATAAGAATACTAAAAAAACCATAGCAATTATTAGCAGTGTTTGCTGCCACTTTTTTTGAGGCCAAAATCTAAACTTTTTTTTCTCTTTTGGTTCTTTTTTAACCTGAGGATTTTTTGTATCAGAAATAGGATTTTCAACAGAGTTAGAACTGGTGGTGTTGTTGGCTAGGATTTCATTCATAAATTCAAAATCAATTAATGGTGATGTTACTCAAGTCAAAGTAATATATTGAGTATAACAAAAAGTTGAATTAGTTTCTTAAAAAATATGGTAAATGATTGTTTTTGTAATATTAGTTACCATTTAGATAACATAGCTTGTGGTGTTTTAAGCAAAATTTTTATGTCTTGCCAAATAGAGAGACTGTTGGCATATTGAGAATCTATTTTTGCTCTTTGAGTAAATGGAATTTCATTGCGACCGCTAGTTTGCCAAATACCGGTAATTCCGGGTTTAACTGCCATAATATTTGGTAAATACTTTTTTGTTTCTGGGTATTTGGCCATCTGCTCTTCTAATTCCTGTTTTACATAAGCTCTTGGACCAACCATGCTCATTTCTCCTTTAATAACATTAAAGATTTGAGGAAACTCGTCG
>CAYVBW010000030.1:0-4903 GCA_964449995.1 uncultured Pseudomonadales bacterium
GATCGGTTAAGCTACGCTGATAGTAATGGATTTTTTTCTATTCGCCATCAATTAAAAAGCGGAGAAAATATTTTAAGTATCAGAGTGGTTGATAGAGCGGGCAACGAGACTGAGAAAGAGATAATAGTTTATTATCAGTACTAATATTTTGATTTTTTTCTTTAGATTTTTATATTTGAAGCGCTAATATTAACATTAGTAGATTAATTGGTTCTGTTAATGTGAGATTAAACATTGAGTGAGCTAAAATCCCCAATATTAATAAAAAGTGCAGTGAGTTGTTGTGATAAAGGTTTTTGAAGAGTAAAAATAAGAAATATAAAAAAAGAGCCACTCCTATAATCCCTGTTCCTGTGAGAAGAAAGACAAACAAATTATCTGGAAAATTTGCATGAATAATTTGATCTGAAACTTCTAAATTAACTGTTGATACAAACAAGCCCTTTCCCATGATAAGATCATCAAAACTAATGTTTGCTAGAGCTTCTTGATTAACCTTAGTTCGACTGACCATAGTTTCTGTTCTAGACAACTGGACACCAAGACCACCCGGTCTAGGTAAAAATGGAATGAGCATGATGAATAAAGCAGTTAGTATTAAGAGTGGTTTTTTTACTTTAGCTGCGCTAGGTTTTGTTTTGGATAAAAATAGGCAAAAAACTGACATTAAGAGAAAAGCTCCATAGCTACTGCGTGAATAGGTTAACAATAAGGCAAGAATAAATAAAACTCCTACTCCCATCCTCCAATTGTTGTTGCTCGCTATTGCAAATATCCAAACAAATAAACTGTTTACAAGTATCATCCCCAAGAAGTTGGGATCTAGCAAGCTGCCGGCTAATCTGAAAAAATGCACATCCCAACCTTGAGAGCCTAAAAATCTTAGATCAGGAATTAATAAATATTGCAAAAAGCCAATGCTTAAAAAAATGATGGATGAAATAATAAAAACCAACTTTAGCCATTGATGCCTCTGTGAGCCTTCATGTTTTAGTTTGTACATTAATATCCCTGCACTTAGATAAACAAAGAGTCTTAGCCAGTATAGCCAGGGGAAAATGTTAAAGCCGAATAAAAGTTGATTAAAAATTAAGCTAAATAAGGACCAGCCTAAGAATATGGCTAGCCATTTCCAGACAGGATTTTCAAACCATTGTTTTTTTAAAAATCCAAAAATTGTCTTACTATGAATAAGGGAGGTTGCAAAAACGAATAATGTTATAAAAAGATCATGAGCATAAAAAGCAGCATGATAGCTTAATTGAATTCTTTGTATCTGCCCAACGCTGATAAAAAAGTAGCTAACAATTAAGAGTAGTATTGATAAGTCTAAAGAGATAGTTTGACTTGTTTTAATTTTCATTATTTAAAGATTTATTCTTTAAAAAAGCTCCACAGATAATAGCCAATAATGGGTAAACTAATTATCCTTGACCACAGTAAACCATTTACAGCTCCAACTAAACCAGCTCTTTGACCCATTACGTAAATAAAGCCTATCATTAAAGTTAAAGATATAAAAAGATGAAAGTTCATCAATTTGTACTTTTTGGTAGCGAGCATTAAGGTATAACAACTCATCGAAATGGTTTGGATAATTCCTGCAAGAATTAAGGGTCTAATTATGGGGATGGCTTCTAACCATTTTTCTCCTAACAGTAGATTTACAAGGGGTTCATTAAAAAGAAAAATAGGAATAGAAACAGCTAAAGCAATGGTAAGGGTGGCAAGAAAAGATCTTAAAAAAGCTCTTTTCAACCGTTCTTTTTCATTGATTATTTTTGTTAGAACAGGAATAGTCCCATAGTGTACAGACTTAGCTACTTCATAAGTTGATTTGTGAGTCAGGCTGTAAGAGTTGTGATAAATTCCTAAAAAATGGGTATTAGTGATAGCCCCAATTAAAAAATCATCAATGTTCTCCACGAGATAATGGAGTAAGGTTCCTATACTCAACCACTTGGCATTATCAAAGATTATCTTTGCTCTTGAGGAAATATAATTAAACACTGGTCGTTTGTTGAATAGTAAAAAGGAAATTGTCACTTCAAACACTGCAGCAAAAACCAAAGCCAGCATTAATCCGAAGGCTGATTTTAACCAGGCTCCAAAAATAATCGATAAAATAATTTGAATAACTAAAACAGCAAAGCGATAAAGAGTATCTTGCCAATAAAACATTTTTTTGTGCAACACAACAACAAAGGGATTTATGAATCCCTTAATGACTGGAACTATAGCTGCAACTCCAATCAGAGACAGTAGTAGTGGTTGTTGATAAAATAAGCTCATAAAATGACCTACAATGAGCATAATAATACCGATTACAAAACCTCTAATAATGGAAATAACCCAAGCCGTGTTGAGAAAGTATTCTACTGATTGTTTTGATTGAATGATGGTGAGGTTAATACCTGTTTGGGTAATAGATTCGCTCACACCTAAAGCAATTAAGGCTAAAGAGAATAAACCAAAATCAGAAGGATCAAGAATTCTTGCCAAAAAGTAAATTTTTAGCAAGGTAAGTGCATAAGCTCCAATTTTTAAAGCAGTTTCCCAAGAAAAACCTGTAATGATCTTTTTAGTATATCCCATGGTCTGTATTATAATTGAGACTATCCGATAAGCGCTATTATAAAAACACCACTTTTTGTTGACATAGATTTGAAATTAGCAAATTATGGTTAATAATAGTAAGATTAGACATTATAAAAATAAAAAAGAAAACTTTAACATGCCAGCCTTATTTAGAAAAATTGCTAACTTCATTTTAGACATATTTGAAACATTAGTTATAGCTTTATCGATTTTTCTCATAGTTTATTTATTTCTTCTTCAGCCACACCAAGTAAATGGTCAGTCTATGGAACCTACTTTTCAGGACGGCGACTATGTTCTCACTGATAAAATTAGTTATAAATTAGGAAATCCAGAGAGAGGGGATGTCGTTGTTTTTAGGGCTCCTCCTGGGGCAAATTGTCCGGTTGGTACGGGTTGTGATTTTATTAAACGAATAATAGCTTTACCCGGTGAGATGGTTGAAATAAATAATGATCAATTTTTTATCAACTCTCTACCCTTGGATGAAGACTATTTATCTGAGGGTGTAAAAACAGATTCTGGTCAATTTACCAATGACGGGGTTGTACAGCTAGGTTCAAATGAATATTTTGTTGTAGGAGACAATCGTCCGTATTCAAGCGATTCACGAGTGTGGGGTCCAATTGACAAGTCTATGATTGTTGGAAAAGCTTTTTTTAGATATTGGCCCTCTGAATCAGTGGGCGTAATTCAGTCTGCTGAATATTGAGAGATAGTAAGTATTTTCAATCATGTCATCTATTAGCGAAGAAAATTTAAAAGAGCTTAAAAAAACTTTTCCTCAACTTAAGTTTAAAATTAATTTTTCCTTATCCAGAATCACCTATTTTCAAATCGGTGGAGAGGCTGATGCTTTAACAAAAGTAACTTCTAGATTGCAATTAATTAAATTGGTTGATTTTTGTCGTCAACAAGATATTAAATTTTTAATTTTAGGTGGGGCTAGCAATGTAATTGTGGCTGATGAGGGTTTTAAGGGTTTGGTAATTTTAACAAGGCACGATGAATTAAAGGCTATAGATGAAAAAGAAAATTTTGTCACAATTTGTGCTGACAGTGGTCTTCAAACAGCTGTATTGGTAAGAAAAATTGTCGACTTGGGCTTAACTGGTCTGGAAGTTTTTACTGGTGTACCTGGTAGGTTAGGGGGTGCAATTTATAATAACTCTCACTATCAACAAGAATTAATCGGAAACCACGTTTCTAGAGTAGAAGTGGTAAATACTAAAGGAGATGTAGTTTGGCTTGATGCTTCAGATTGCGAGTTTTCATATGATGATTCACGCTTTCAAAGAACTAACGAACCTATTTTAAGAGTTGAGTTTACTCTCCCTCATGGTGATAAAAATGTTTCGGCGCAGCTTATTAAGGAGTCAACTCTTTATAGAATTAAAACTCAGCCTTTAGGTTTTCCATCTAGTGGCTGTATTTTTAAGAATGTACCCAACACTAACCGCTTACGACAGCTTTTTCCACAATACCAAAACAGGCCACATATTTCTGCTGGTTTTTTAATTGACCAGGCTGGCTTAAAAGGACTGAGTAAGGGTTCTGTTAAGGTTTCTGAAAAACACGCTGCATTTTTGATTAATACAAACGGAGGTAAAGCTGAGGATGTTGAGTATTTAATTAATCAAATCAAAATAAAGGTTAAGGAAAAATTTGGAGTAGATTTAGAAGAAGAAGTATTTTGGGTGAATTGACGTAAGTAAATTATTAATCGGATTTAACTAAAAATTCAGACATGCCTTATAATGTAGATATAAGGAAAATGTGAGCGGTACTTATTATTAAAAACTTGGTAGATAGTTCAATTCTGATTATATGCCCCGCCAGTTTGTCCCGCTTAAAGGGATAAGACAAAATGCGCTCGGGGCGAAACTCTCAGAAATGAGCTTATATCTATTACCAATACTAATTTGCGAATTTATTTTATGAGAACAATTAAACCAGATTCCAGTAATGAGCAAGCTGAACAGTTAGTGATTCAGGGTGGTGTTCCTTTGATGGGATCAGTACGTTTAGGAGGTGCTAAAAATGCTTCTTATAAGCTGATGATTGCCTCAATATTGGCTGATAGTAAAAGTTGTTTGTTAAATTTACCCAATATAGAGGATGTTAGAATGGTGGCCAATGTAATTAGAGAGCTGGGTGGTCGAGCCTGGGAGGCTGGCCCAAAAATGCTTTTTATAGATCCTACTAACATTAAAAGCCACATCATTAAAGATAAATATGGATGCTGCTCTAGGGCTTCTACTTTATTCATAGGTCCTTTGCTGGCTAGGTTTGGTCAAGCTAAGGT
>CAYVBW010000031.1:0-4844 GCA_964449995.1 uncultured Pseudomonadales bacterium
ATGACAAGGTTAAAAGACTGCAAAATCTAATCTCAAAAGAACAACAGCCAAAGAATGAATCAGTCAATGATACTTGGCTAGATATTGCTGTCTATGCAGTAATAGCTATTCTTTTAAGAGAAGGTTATTTTAAAAAACTTGAACTTAGTCCTGATGTAAAGGGAAAGTAAATTTGCTTATTAAAAGTTCAATAATTAAAAGGTAAGGAAGAAAGCTCTTTTAACTTCTCAGGAGATAAAATAGTAATAACTTTGCTCTGATAATCTATTATTTTTAACTCTTTAAATTTAATCATTTCTGCGCTCACTGTTTCCCTGGTAAGAGAAGTCATATTTGCTAAAAATTGATGAGTGATAGGAAAAGCATTAATGATTAATGGTGCTTTCTGAAGCGATTTTAGGCTAGACTTTTCTAAATTCCCCTTTGCAGAAGAACCAAATCTTTTTGCCAATAAATATAAAGCAGCTGCTATTTTTTGCTGAGCAACACCAACGGCTAATGATTCAAAGCGATAAATTAACTGATTTAAGCCCGAAGCAAGACGTTTTGTTAAAGCCAATAACATATTAGGATTTTTTTGTAAAAAATCTGTTATTTCATCTACAGGAATTACAGATGCCTCAACTTTGCTTAAGGCTTGAAAAAAGAACGGAGTTTTGAGTTGATTTAAGGCTAAATGTAAGGGGAAAATTGCTCCAGGTTTGTAAATATTGTGAATAAACTCTTGTCCACTACCAGAAACTGAGTATTGATTTACATAACCAGTTTTTAAATAAAACAAATGATTCAACTTTTGGTCAATTGGAACCAGAAAAGCATCTTTTCCAAAACTTTTTTGAGGAAAATTAGCTAAATACTCTTTTAATAATCTATCAGCAGGCATTAAAGATTTAAGTTTACATTTTGTTGGCCATAACCAACAAAGTATTGAATATTGGCTTCCTCCCTAAGGTTGGTCAGCCATTCCTGATATTTTTGAGACATTTGCTGCTGCTCTAGTTGTTGACTAGCCATCTGCTGTAATTCTTCTTCACTAGCCTCCTCAGGTAAAAAATCTCGATTGCTTTCAAGATATTGCTCAATCTCTTCCTCACTGATATCTATATCGAGCCCGACCATTAAATTTATCATTTCATCAACCTTTATATCGCTTCTTAACTTCTGCATACTTATTCCCTGTAACTCTAATAATTGGTCAAAATCTTGACCTTGCTCAGTTAAACTTTGCCTAATTTCTTCAATACGACTATCCACAACCTCATCAGTTATTTGAATTCCTTCTGCTCTGGCCTTTTGCTCAATAAGAGCTTCTAAGATTAGATTATCTAAAACCTGGGAACCCTGCATCTCTTCAGATGTTCTTAAAACTTTAAAACGGCTAATAGGTTGACCATTCACCATCGCAGCAATAAACTGCCCCCTAAATATGTAGGCCAAACCAATAATAATCACTATTCCCAAAATAATAATAATCACTATTCCCAAAATAATCTTAGTCTGAGTATTAAATACAGGATTGATCGGCTCCAATCTTCTAACTTTCTCAGCTAAATTGACTCTAGATAGATTAGCTTTCCTTTTTTCATCAGAGCTTCCTTTGGTGTTTTTAGTTTGCTTTTTAGCAGAACTTTTAGCTTTAATTTTCTGGGTTTTTTTCACAGAAGCCTTTGATTTAGATTTACTAGAAGGTGCTTTCTTTTGAGTTATTTTACTGGGTTTTGAGCTTGTTTTTTTTGTTTTTGCCATAGTTTACGCAGTATATCATATTTTTAATTAATGTAATTGGTTAATTTTAACAATTAAAAAAATAAATGTCTAACAATTTAATGAACTAATTCCCATTCCTCTAAAAGTTTAGTCTGTCCAGCCTGAATATCAAATAATCCAGAATACAAACCTTTCTTCTTGAGCAACTGTTGATGAGTTCCTTGTTCTATAACTCCTCTATTTTTAAGAACAATAATCTTATCAGCTTGCTGAATTGTTGAAAGCCGGTGGGCAACGACAATGGAAGTTTTGTTGGCTAGCAATTTTTTTAATGCTCTTTGAATATAAAGTTCAGATTGTGAATCTAAAGAGCTAGTGGCTTCATCTAAAATAATAATCTTAGGATCTGCCAAAACTGTACGAGCAATAGATAACCGTTGTTTTTGCCCACCTGAAAGCTTAACTCCTCGCTCACCTATTTGAGTATTTAAGCCCTCGGGTAATTGCGAAATAAACTCATCTGCGTAGGCAATTTTGCAAGCAGCCATCATTTCTTTATAAGTAGCATAGGGTTTGGCATAGCGCAAATTCTCAGCAATTGTAGAAGCAAACATGTGGCTATCCTGACTAACTAAACCGATATAAGAACGAAGTTCCTGCTTTGACAGTTTTCTTAAATCTACGCCATCAAGTAAAATTGAACCCTCGTCAGGATCAAAAAATCTCATTAATAAACTGGCAATTGTAGTCTTACCCGATCCTGAAGGACCAACAAATGCTGTCATCTTTTTAGCTTCAATAGTAAAAGAAACATCTTGTAATACTTTTAAGTTTTGATTTAGAGATTGTGTCTCTTGTGAAGTCTTCTTTTTAGTTAAAGAGAGCTGGTCATCATGCTGATAAACAAAGGTAATATTTTTAAATTCAAACTCACCTTTTACTTTTTTTAACTTAATCGGCCTTTTTGGATCAGGAATCTGCTGATCAATATCCAATAGTCTAAAAAAGTCCCTTGCTCCAATTTGGGCTCTTTTAATTTCCCAGAAAATCCAGTTTAGCTGCCACAATGGTTCTCTCATGAGCGCAATTAGGCCTACCAACATTACTAGCGTTCCAACTGTGAGCTGCCCTTGCCAAGTAAGCCACACAATATAGGCGTACATTGACCACAACATTAATTCTAAGAAAAAATCACCCACTACAGCTTTGTTAGTATTAGACTCCATCTCTTTTCTAATTCCTAGATAACTGCTAAAAAATCTTTTAAGCCTTTTACGTTCATAGCCTTCAGCCCGAAAAGCCTTAATTAGAGGCATGGCATTCAACACTTCCCAAAAATGGCTATATTGCTCATCATAAAGTTTGTATTCCCTTCTCTCTAACTTATTGTTTCTTTTAAATCTCCAGCGATTAATAATGATGTATGGAATAAAACCAACAATGATCAAAATAGCAATCCGCCATTCATAATTCAAAACAATCACAAAAGAGATGAGAGCACTGGTTACACTAGGAATAAAGTGCATACCAGAATTATTAACAATATTAATGATCCGGTTTACACCCCTATCAAGCTTGCTCATGACCTTGCCTGTGGCCTGCTCATTATAAAAACTTAATGATAAGCGCATTAGATGATCAAAGCCGATTTGTTTTAAATAAATCTCAAACTTGATGACAAAAATATTAGTCATATACCAAGTTAAACGGTTTAAGCCTGTCTGCACAAATTTAGTCAGCAAAAGAGCTCCTAGAAAAATAAGAATTAAACGAAACTCATTAAAACCAGATTCAACTAAAATATCAGTAATCTGCTTTGAAACAAAGGGCTCTACCTGCTTAAGGCCGGCCATGATCATGATCAAAAAAGCTATTAAAAAAAGCGTTTTGCGGTATGGCTTAGTAAAAGTGATGATTCGTTTAAACATAAAGATCTTAATTGGTTTAAGTTTATAGTCTAACTCATTTAGAAACCAAAAAAACTAAAAACTTAACTAATAAAATTGGGAAAATCTAACTACCTAACTTTTATGGAATTGGGTTTGACTGATTTCGCCTTAAAATTCAATAAATATTTTAACACAGAAATTCATCATATTTAACCAGGAAATTGTTTTTATTTATGAATAATGAATAAAAAAAAGATTTCTGATTTAAACTTCAAACTGATATAATAGGTTTTCACAAAACCATAGCAATGGTTGAAATATGGAAGCGTCGCATAGTGGCCAATTGCACAGGTTTGCTAAACCTGACCGGGTTTTCCGGTTCGTGGGTTCGAATCCCACCGCTTCCGCATACTATAAAAATTAGGATATATCCTAATTTTTGTAGTATGTGAATGATGAGTGGGATGAGAAGTCAAGCAAGTGAGTGAACAAATCATGAATATAAATAGTTCACGAACCTGCTTATACTGGGAGCTATGCGAGAGTATAGCGAGCAGTAAATCCTGCCGTCAAGTTAGCGAAAACCTGAGTAATACTGGGAACGCTGCAAAGTAGCGTGAGCAGTGCACCGCTCCCATTTCTAATAAACAACCCCTTTAACTCACACCTCAAACTCATCAAACAAAACTTTTTCAAAATCTTCAATTCTATTCTCTTTAATTTTTATCCCCTCACTTCTCAGTAGCTTTTTCTTTTTCTCAATCATCTTGCCTTCTCTTTCCCCTGCAAAACCGCCCACACTACCATTAGAGCTCACCACTCTGTGACAGGGTATGTTGGGAGCATCAGGATTACGCTTTAGTGCTTGGCCAATAGCCTGATATGCGGATGAATTAATAGCCTGACCTAAAGACTTGTAAGTTGTGACCCTACCTGCGGGAACTTGTTTTAGCAAAATGTAAACTTGTTGAGAAAAGTTTGACATAATTATTAATACTACAAGTAAACCCAAGACAAGCAAGTATAGAGATGATAAAATAGTCTTCTCTATTCTTTAGCAGGAAGAGTTGAAAACAATCTGGAGGTGTCGCATAGTGGTCAATTGCACACGCTTGGAAAGCGTGAGCTTCACAGCTCCGTGGGTTCGAATCCCACCACCTCCGCATTACTAATAATCATTGATAAATCAATGATTATTAGTAATCGTGAAAGAAAAGTGGGATGAGAAGTCAAGCAAGCGAGTGATCA
>CAYVBW010000032.1:0-4482 GCA_964449995.1 uncultured Pseudomonadales bacterium
ACTCATCCTATCAAAAGCTTGGCTAGTTTTCTAGTAAAAATAGTTATTGACAACATTGCTAATATACCTATACCATAGGTATAGGTATATTTAAACTATTAACTATTCTCTAAAGCAATGACTTCCCAAAAAGAAAAAACACTAATCAATTTCAAAAAAGCTCAAGGCTCAATTGCAAAAATTATTCAAATGATAGAAGCTGATAAATATTGTATCGATGTAATGCAGCAAAATTTGGCAGTAATTGGCTTACTAAAATCAGCTCACCAAATGTTAATGGAAAATCACCTCAATACATGTTTTAAAAAAGCACTGAGCACCAACAATAAGAAAAAAGAGCAAGAAATGATTCAGGAAATTTTAAAAGTAACGAATTTGTTTAATAAATAATTTTTTTAGCTATTGCTCCTTATAACTGATTAGATATTATGAGTAAAAAAATAAAATCGATTACCTACCATGTAAAGGGCATGCATTGCGCTTCTTGCGAGATCATTATTGAAAAAAAACTATTGGAAATTAGTTACATTCAATCAGCCGAGGCCTCAACTGCTAAAAACAGAGTGGTAATTGCATATGAAAAAGATAGACCAACCCTAAAAAAATTAAACAAAATTTTCAAACAAGAAGGTTATAGTTTTTACCAACAACCCAAAAAAGAAGCAAAAAAACTCAATGCTAAAGAATTATTAAATCCTCTTGGGATAAGTTTGTTGATTATTGTCGCTTTTCTGGGCTTCAATAGATTGGGATTATCAGGGTTGGTTAATGTTGAATCAACATCCTCTCTACCAATGTTTTTTGTTTTAGGTGTAGTGGCTGGATTGTCAAGCTGCGCAGCTTTAGTTGGTGGCATAATTCTTTCAATGTCAAAACAGTGGGAACAGCTATACGCTGCAAGTGATTCTGCCTGGGAAAAAATTCAGCCTCACTTGTCCTTTAATTTTGGTAGACTCATTTCTTATGGCATTCTGGGTATGCTATTAGGAGCCCTGGGTAGTAAACTTAATTTTTCTTTAACTTTTGGCTCATTGTTAGTCTTAGTGATTTCTGTGCTCATGATAGTTTTGGGTTTACAGATGCTAGGGATTAAATTTCTAAAAAAATTTCAGTTAACTATTCAGAAATCTCTGACTAGATATATTGCTAATGAATCAAACTTTAAAAACCGCTTAATGCCCCTAGTAATGGGTGGTCTTACTTTTTTTCTACCCTGTGGTTTTACTCTTACTGCACAAGGACTGGCCTTAATTTCAGGAAACGCCATTCAGGGGGGCTTAATCATGCTTTTGTTTGCCCTGGGCACTGCTCCCGCACTGTTGTTTATTGGCTTGTCTAGTATCAAGTTTTCTCAAAAACCACATTTAGCTGACAAGTTTACAAAAGTTGCTGGAATTTTAGTGTTATTTTTTGCTATTTATAACATTAACTTTCAATTAAATGCCTTAGGCCTCACTAGCTTGAGTGATATAGGCCGAAGCGCCAATCAGCTATTTATTCAAGAAAAAAATCAGCCGGCACAAGTGGAAGAAAATCTTGCTCCGATTATCAATGGTGAGCAAGTTTTAAAAATGGAGGCTGGTTCCTACAATTATGCTCCCAACTATTTTAAAGTCAAAGCCGGCATTCCAGTTAGATGGGAGGTGGCTGACAAAGGCATCAGCGGTTGTACCAATGCCATTATTTCTCGGGGTTTATTCACTGGAGAATTTTCTTTAAATCCAGGTGAGGTTAATGTAAAAGAGTTTCTTCCTGAAAATCCGGGAACATACAAATTTAGCTGCTGGATGGGCATGGTCTCCGGCGTCATTGAGGTGATAAATTAAGCTTAAAACATCCAACCAATTTTTATTAATCATAAAAACCTGAAGGCTAAAAAAATGAATCAAAAAATTATCTTAACTGTGCTTGGGATGGATTGTGCTTCATGTGCTGTCAATATTGAAACAGTTTTAAGAAAAAAAACTGGAGTAAAAACAGTCAGTGTTAATTTTGCTTCAGAAAAACTTTTTTTAGAGTTTGATCCAAATCAAATCAGTTTAGAGAGAATCCAAAAAACGGTTGAGGAGTTAGGATATAGTCTTGAAACACCTGAAGAAAATCATACAAAAGACACAAATCCTCAAATCAGAACGGCACAAAAACTTAAAATTAAATTTATTATCGCTTTAATTTTCGGTTTACCACTTTTATATGTCTCTATGGGTATGATGGTGGGATTACCTGTGCCGGCAGTCATTAATGCCAACCAACACTTAATTCAGTTCCTGCTGACCACACCTATAATTTTAGTAGCTTTTCATCTTTATCTCTCCGGCTTCAAAGCACTAATTAAACGCGCTCCAAATATGGACTCACTGATCTTTATTGGCACCTCAGCAGCTTATTTTTATAGTGTGGCAATCTCTATTTCTACCTGGTTAGGAATCAAAGTATATGGTGTGGAAGAGCTATATTACGAAATTGCCGGATTTATCCTAATTTTTATTTTGTTGGGAAAATACCTAGAGGCAGTCACTAAAGGTAAAACCAGCCAAGCAATTAAAAAATTAATCGGACTTCAACCAAAAGAAGCAACCATCATCAGAAACAACGAGGAGGTAAAAACTCCCATCTCCCAAGTCCAAATTGGGGATGTAATTTTGGTTAAACCGGGTGAGAAGATTCCGGTTGATGGAGTAGTAATTAAAGGCTATTCCGGCGTTGATGAAAAAGCTATCACGGGCGAAAGTATCCCTGTAGAGAAAGAGGTGGGAAGTGAGGTTATTGGAGCCACCATCAATAAAACCGGAGTTCTAAAGTTCAAAGCCACGAGAGTGGGTAAAGACACCATGTTAGCCCAAATCATCAAAATAGTTGAAGAGGCAATGGGCTCCAAGGCCCCAATCCAACTGCTGGCAGACAAGGTTTCTTTGTACTTTGTGCCGGCTGTAGTGATAATTGCTGTTTTGACCTTTGCAATCTGGCTGTTGTTGGGCCAATCTTTTACTTTTGCTCTCACTACCTTTATCGCAGTATTGATCATCGCTTGTCCTTGCGCTTTAGGCTTAGCCACACCGACAGCTGTGATGGTGGGCACTGGGCTAGCTGCTGACAGCGGCATCTTAATCAAAAGCAGTAAAGTATTAGAAATTGCCAAGGACGCTAACATCTTTATCTTTGATAAAACTGGCACTTTAACAAAAGGTGAACCCAGCATAACTGACATTTTGTCTGTCAAAACTGAGATTAGCAAAAGTTTAATCTTACAGCTGGCTGCTTCTGTGGAGAAAAACTCAGAACACCCTTTAGCTCAAGCCATAGTTAAAGAGGCAAAGTTATCCAAAGTTAAGTTGCTAGAAGCACAAAATTTTCAAGCCCTGCCTGGATACGGCGTATCTGCTGAGTTATTAAAAACTAAGTTACCAGGCAATAGTCAAACTCAAAGCAAAATCCTGTTGGGGACGAGAAAATTAATGGCTGATCATCAAATCCAAACTGAATTTATTGAAGACAGAATGACTGCTTTAGAAAATCAGGGAAAAACAGCCATGATCTTAGCCGTTAATCAAGACATCATTGGTATTATTGCTGTAGCAGATACTCTCAAAGAGTACTCAACAGAAGCAATCAAGTTATTGCAAAAAATGGGCAAACAAGTAGGAATGATCACCGGTGATAATCACAGAGTGGGGCAGGCGATAGCAAAAACCACTGGGATTGAGAAGGTTTTGGCAGAGGTTTTACCACAAGGAAAATCGGCTGAAATTAAAAAACTACAGGCTGAAGGGAATATAGTGGCTATGGTTGGTGATGGCATTAATGACGCGCCCGCCTTGGCCCAAGCTGATCTGAGTATTGCTTTGGGCTCGGGTACAGACATTGCCATGGAAACCGGTGACATCGTTTTAATCAAAGACGACTTAAGAGATGTGGTGACAGCTATTGACCTGAGCCAATATACTCTGCGCAAAATAAAACAAAATCTATTTTGGGCCTTCTTTTACAATACTGTTGGCATCCCAATCGCTGCCGGTGTTTTGTATCCTCTAACGGGATGGTTGTTAAGTCCAGCAATTGCAGCAGCAGCCATGGCTTTTTCATCAGTGAGTGTGGTGACCAACGCGCTGCTGATGAAAAGATACAAGCCAAGGAGTTTTAAAAAAAATAACATCAAAACTTCTTAATCACTTTTTCCCTATGCATAGGTAAATAAATTATTGATTTCTCAAAAAAAAGGCTTATAATTTGCTATTACTATAAATAAATCATAAATAGTATAACAATCAATCTATAAAAACCTCATATGAAAACCATTTTTCAGAGAATAAATAAAAGTGAGTTAATTAAATTTTTATCTGTAACAGTCATTTTTTTAATGGCTGTTTTTTTAGTAAGACCAGTGGTGGTGAGGTCAACTGAAAGTGAAAATTCATCAACAAGGACAATAAATTGGACGGGCCAGGGACCGGCAGACCCTGGCTGTGCACTAGGCCAGACGGC
>CAYVBW010000033.1:0-4390 GCA_964449995.1 uncultured Pseudomonadales bacterium
CCTTAAAGCTCCACTAGGGGGAATCCCCCTAGAACCCCCATTCTGATTTGTTCCTACCGCTAAGCTGGATAAGTTAGCGGGGTATCTAATCAGAATAAATCTCTGTTTCAAAAACATAAATCTTAGCCTGTTTATTTTTCCAACAAGAAAAATCTAGTCCTAACTTATGTCTGCAAAGAGCCTGTAAAAATTGTCGGCGGTTGTAATTATGTTCTGAGGCTACTTGGGGTAAAAAAACTCCCTTTCTCCCAAAAAGTTCAATAATAACACCATGCTGGCCCACTACAATTTTATCAGGGTTTTTGATTATGCGTGGCTGAGTTAAAACTGACACTTCAATCTTTATTTTTTCCAATTCATCCTCAGTTACTGCATCAAATCTAGGATCCTCTAGCGCAGCTGCTTTAGCCATTTTTTGAACCGTTAAAAAAAGAGGTTCTTTAGATTCAATCAAACCAATACACCCTCGCAGTCTATTGTTTTTCTTTAAAGTTACAAATGCCCCTAATTGTTGTTTTAATCGCTGAGAGGTAAAACCAGCCCGAGGAAGAGGTTGGCGAGAAACACTAGATTCTACTGCTTGGCGGGCTATAGCTAATAATTCTTTCTTAAAAATGCTACTGTCTTTTTGATGAATGTTTTTCATAATTCTTATATCAATAAAGATGCGCTATGTTGAATAAAAACCTAAGCTGGCATAGCCAACTACTTGCGTTTTATCATGAGAAATATTGCCCGAATGTTGATATTGATATAGTTTGACTTTTGTATAATTCTTTTTTTGTGCTAGTTGTAATCCAGCCTCAATTGCCTGAGCCCCGCAAGCCCGTGTTTGGAGATTTTGACTAGGATTTGTTTGGCTAATAACTTTTTTAAATTGTTTAATATCTAAGCTGATGATAGAAGTAATTAGTTGTTGATCTGATTTTTCGGCTAATTGGGCATCAGGATAATGAGACAGGTCTGTACTAATAACCAACAAACTTTTATGGTCAAAGTTTTGGGCAATATCCTCAACTACTTTTTCTAGACTGTCTTGGCTAAGTTGCCCCACCAAAATAGGAACAATTTGAAAATCTGACAAAATAAATTGCAAAAAAGGCAACTGCACTTCAAGTGAGTGCTCGCAATCATGTACTAAATCATTAATTTGCCAATGAGACTTTAAAATATATTTATCAATAAGGTCTTGATCTAAACGTACGCTTCCTAGTGGCGTTTTCCAACCACTTTTACTTGATAAAGTTGCCTTTATTAAAGACTCTTGATGTGAACAGCCAAGCAAAAAAACTCTCTTAATTGAAGCTTTTTTTAGATTCCCAAAGCCTACAGCAGCAACCGGTCCTGAAAACTGATAGCCAGCATGAGGTACCATGATCAATTTGGGCCAATTATGCTCATCAGTCATTAAGCTGGTTTCTCCCGCCACTTGTTTATCAAAAAAAGATTGTAACTGTTGAGAAAGTTTATCTTTAGTATCAGCGTAAAACTGACCCGCCACTGAAGGGAGGCGAATTGTAGTTTCTGCCATAAGTCGTAAGTCAAAAGTTTGAGTTAAGACAAAATTTAAAATCAACCTGCAAGCTTATCTAAACCTAAATGAATTTCCTGGCTTAAACATTGAGGATAACTCCTCCTTGTGCTATTCTTTTAAAGAAACTCTTAATCTCAACTTACAACTAAAGCATAGCACAAATTAAATTTTACTACCAATTTTAAGCACAAAATGGATAATAATATTTCTCAATTAAATTCTTTAGTACAAAACTTAACCTTGGGCCAAGAAGAGGAAAAAGAAGCGGCTTTTTTACAAATTTGGACTCAGGCACATAGGGCCGGAATTTTTCCAGCCTCAATTCATGATTTATATATCCAAAGAGCTGAGGGTAAAGTGCCTGTTGATTTTACTGTCCCGGCCTTTAATTTAAGAGGACTAACTTTTGATTTAGCTAGAACCATTTTCAAAGTTGCTCTGCAAAAAAAAGTAGGTGCTTTAATTTTTGAGCTGGCCCGATCTGAAATGGCGTATACAAGCCAGCCTCCACATGAATATGCTGGAGTGATCTTGGCAGCTGCTTTAAGTACCGGCTTTGAGGGTCCGGTTTTTATCCAAGGTGATCATTTTCATTTTAGAGTAAGTGAAGATAGAGCCAACAGTCAGCAGGAATTAAACTCTATAAAAAATTTATCTGTTGAAGCTATAGATGCTGGTTTTTTTAATATTGATATTGATGCTTCAACCCTGGTTGATTACAGTCAGCAAGAAATTCAAGACCAGCAAAAACCAAATTACTTGGCTACAGCAGACTTAGCAAACTTTATTCGCCAAAACCAACCAAAAGGGATAGAAATATCTTTAGGGGGAGAAATCGGCCATATTGGAGGAAAAAATTCTACTAAAGAAGAGCTGCAAGCCTTTATGGATGGTTTTTTGGAAAATTTAAACCAAGATTACGCCAGTTTATCTAAAATTTCTATCCAAACCGGTACTCATCACGGAGGTGTAGTGTTGGCTGACGGAACTTTGGCTGAAGTTCCAGTAGATTTTGATGTCTTAAAAAGACTGGCAAGAGTAGCCAGAGAATATAAAATGGGGGGCACGGTACAACATGGAGCCTCAACTTTACCAGAAGAATATTTCTCACAATTTCCTCAAGCTGAAGCAGTTGAAATCCATCTCGCTACTGAATTTCAAAATATTATTCTAGATCATCCATTATTCCCAGCTGAGCTGCTCAAACAGATGTATCAGTATCTGGATCAAGAAAAATCAGCAGACAGAAAAGAAGGACAAACCGATAAGCAGTTTCATTATAAAATGCGCAAAACTGCCTGGGGACCTTTTAAGGAACAGCTATGGGAAATACCTCAAGATGTTAGAGAAAAATTGCTTGACTCAGTTTCGCAAAAAGTAAAATTTTTGTTTAAAAAACTTAATGTCATTAATACGCAGGAAATGGTAAGAAAGTCTATCAAACCTAGAATTATCGAGAAAGATTATATCAAACAAAACCTAAGTAAAGATTCACGCTTTGTTTCTTCAGATCCTGATTAAGAATTTTAGCTACTCTACCCACTTAATTTTGTCTTCTTCGTATTCCTCATCTGTGTGGGGTTCTTTTTTTTCAGCCGGATAACCCAAAGGCATCAAGCACAAAACTCTTTTGTTTGGAGCAATGGCTAACAACTTTTTGACCTCCTCTTCGCAGCTATCTCCATCTAGAGTTTGACTACTATGGATATGAGTCCAGCATGTTCCTAATCCTTGATTAGTTGCCTCCAAATAAATATGGGTGGCGACAATACTAGCATCTTCCAGCCAGTGATCGTGTTCATCTGAAACGACTGCTATAACCACTGGAGCTTGCTTAACATGTTCTCCACCTGCTTTTAGTTCTCCTAATTGAAAAATGAGTTCAGGGTTTGTTAAAACTACAAACTCCCAAGCTCTAGTGTGCCTGGCACTAGGGGAGTACATGGCTGATCTCAAAATTGCTTCAACCTTTTCTTTTTCAACCGGTTTAGGCTCATAGGCACGTATACTACGGCGATTTTTAATTACGGGTAAGATTGACATATCCTCCTTTAAAATAATTAGTAAGCTATACTTTTATACTAACAAGAAACACGAAATAGTTAAATATTATTTAGATTGTCTGTAAACTTTAAATCAGGTATATTACAAACATATTACTGAAATCTGCTTGTCTATGAATAGTTTTGAACCAACTAACTTTAAAAACGATTCAATTTCCTACCTTACTCCCAGCTGGGATGAGCTAAATCTATTAACTTTTCAAGTCAGTAACCAAATCAAGCAACAAGATCAAAAATTTAATCGTATCGTGACACTGGCCAAAGGTGGCTGGCCTATGACTCGTTCATTATCAGATTTTTTAGATATTGATCAAATCGCTAGCATCGGAATTAAATTTTACTGTGGCTTAAACCAACGGCTCAACAAACCTGAAATTTATCAAGAATTGCCTGTTGAGGTAAGGGGTGAACAACTTTTGCTATTTGATGATGTGGCTGATACTGGTGAATCCTTAGTTTTTACTATTGGACATTTAATGGATAAAGGAGCTAAAGAAGTTAAAACTGCTAGCTTATTTTATAAACCTCACTCTAAAATTAAGCCAAATTTTTTTGGAGCCCAAACAGATAGCTGGATTATTTTTCCTTTTGAGCATTGTGAGATGGTAAAGACTTTACATGAAAAGTGGTTAAAAAATAATTTATCTATAGTAGAAATAACCAAGCGTTTTGAAAAGCTTGGTTTTTCTAAAGATATAATTAACTCTGCTCTTAATAATTAAAAACTTAATATGATCGTCATTCTTGATTTTGGTTCCCAAACAACACACCTTATTCAAAGAAGATTTCTTAA
>CAYVBW010000034.1:0-4038 GCA_964449995.1 uncultured Pseudomonadales bacterium
CCCACATTTGGCACATTGCCTTTTGCCCGACACACAAGCCAACGCTTCGCAAAAGGCAAAGAGCCAAACGCTTTTATTCTAATGGAAATAATTTTCACTAATAATAACCTTAATAATTAAAATCATGAAAAAACATTTAATCAAATTAACAATCTTACTATTGCTTGCCAGCAGTATTGCAAAAGTTAATGCACAATGGGTTGCTCAAACGAGTGGCACAGAATGGGCTACACTATACAATGGTCATTTCACAAGTGAAGATATTGGTTATATAGTTGGGAGCAATGGTGTAATTCTTAAAACAACAAATGGTGGAAATACATGGACTAGACAAACAAGCGGAACTTCTAATGGCTTATTGTCAGTTTATTTCACAGATGAGAATACTGGTTATGCTGTTGGACAAAATGGAACAATTCTTAAAACAATAAATGGCGGTACAGCATGGGAAGCCCAAACAAGCAGTACGACCAATGTATTAAATTCAGTTTTTTTTACTGATGAAAGCACAGGTTATGTTGTTGGGGGATTCTCAGATGCTGCTGTAATCCTTAAGACCACAAATGGTGGAACAACATGGACTGAACAATCAAATGGAACGATAAAGGGGTTAAAATCAGTCGTTTTCACTAGTGATCAAATCGGATATGCTGTAGGTTTTGGGACAATCCTTAAAACAACAAACGCAGGTGAATCATGGACAGAACAGACTTATAATGCCACATTAAATTCAGTCTTTTTTACAGACAATAACACTGGTTTTGCGGTGGGTCGTATAGCTGGTTCCATCGGGTTAATTCTAAAAACAGTAAACGGAGGTATTACATGGACAAGCCAAACAACCAGTAATTCTAATGATTTACAATCAGTTAATTTCACAGATGGAATTACTGGTTATGTTGTTGGGCAAAATGGAACAATTCTTAATACAGCGAATGGAGGCGCAACATGGGTTGCTCAATCAAGTGGAACGACAGATAGTTTTAATTCAATTATTTTTTTAGGTGAAAGTGTAGGCTATATTATTGGTAATTGGGGCACTATTTTTAAAACAACAAATGGAGGGTGGTGCACAGGTGCTCCAGGCCAACCTGTAGGGGAGGTAAATGTTTGTAATCCAGCAACTGAATATTCATATACCACAACTGGTGCGGAATTTGCAGAGTCCTACGAGTGGACATTAAACCCTAGTATTGCTGGTACAATTACTGGAACAGGTACTACTGCATCAGTTACTTGGAGTGGTTCATACAACGGGGAGGTTACAGTTAAGGTGCAAGGTGTTAAAGAAGGTTGTACAGGCGAGTTTTCTACACTAAAGGTTGCCGTAAACAATTCATCGGGTAGCCCAAGTGCATTCAGCTTATCATCCCCTGCAAACGGTATTTGGGTTAGTGCGACCCCACTTTTCCAATGGGCAACCTCAACCGGAGCAATCTATTATGATCTATATATTGATGGGGCACTCTTTAAAAGTAACATTACTTCCTCATCCTATCAGGTTTTAAACGAAGAAGCTTTAGCCAGTGGAATGCACACTTGGTATGTAATAGCTAGCAATGGGTGTACAACACAATCAAACGAAACCCGCAGCTTTCGGGTTGATGCGACTCCTCCTTCTGCATTCAGTATTACAGCTCCTGCTGATGACTCTTGGACTTCGGAGCTAAAACCAACATTTGAATGGTCTGCCTCAAGTGATGCACAAAGCGGTTTGGCTAAATATCAATTGTGGGTTAATGGCTCGTTAAATAGAGACAATATTTCTTCTTCCGCATCATCTACAACACCAGTTACTGACCTTGCAAACGGTACGCATAGTTGGGAAATTAGAGCTGTGGATAACGTGGGGAATGTAATAAATTCAAATCAATCATTTAGTTTAAAAATTGACAACACACCACCCGGTTCTCCCGATTATTTTGCTCGAATATTAAATAATGATATGCGAGGGTTTTATGCAGAGAATACAAATAATTACTTTAATCCACAAAACAAGCTAACGATTGAGGGACGGTTTAAATTAACTAGTACGTCAACCTTTGATATGACATTAATGAATTTAAATAATTATGAATGCAAAATTGATTATTCAATAATTATTAGGCCAAACTATGAAATAAGGTTTTATTTGAATGATGTTGGTACAGTAACATATCAATCATCAATTAATGAGTTAATGAATAATTGGAATCACTTTGCAGGGGTATTTGATGGAGTAAATATGATTTTATATATGAATGGGGAGCAAGTGGCTATATCAAATGTTGGAGCCCGTTTAATTAAAAGAAATCCTTTTACTTATTTTAAAATTGGATATATGAATTGTACGGCCTCAGGTAGTAGAAGATTTATTGGAGACATAGATGAAATAAGGGTGTGGAATTATCCAAGAAGTCAACAACAGATAAATGCTGTAATGAATACAGAAATTGAGGCATCGGACGGACTGTTGGCGTATTGGCGTTTTAATGAAAGTTTTCTAGATGATTTTTCAGGAAATGCAAATACTCTAAACTATTATTCTCCTTCTGCCCCTCCTCAGCAAGTTTTAAAAACTACAGATTTTTTGGGAAACTCTAATCATCTAATTTTTCCAGAAAACAACCAATATGTTGGAACAAATAAACCAATGTTTGTTTGGAATAAAACTATAGACGAAGGAGTTGGGTTTGAAAAATACAGCGTATTAATTAACAATGTTTTAGTTGCTGATAATATTATAGACACATTATATAGTGCCATAACTCCACTTAATTATGGGTTTAATGTCTGGAGCGTTAGGGCTTTTGATGCCCTAGGCAACAGCAGACCTAGTGTTAGTAGAATTTTTTACATCGACAACGCTCCACCCAATCCATTCAACCTTACTGCTCCAGCAAACCATGAAATAGTTATGTTTCCCACACCCAATTTATCGTGGCAAGCGGCAACAGATAGTACAGGTGGTAGTGGTATGAGCAAATATCAACTTTGGATAAACGGAGAAATAGACCGTGACAGCATTTCTATTGGAACAACAACAACTTCACCTTCAACCGCTTTGCCACAAGGTGAATATACATGGTTTGTAAAAGCGTTTGATAAAGTTGGCAATGTAAGGCAATCAACAGAAACTCGTACATTTTATGTTGACTGGGAAGCCCCAACAGATTTTTCTTTAATTGAACCAATTGATAATGTAACTGTAAGCACTTCAAAGCCAAGTTTTAAATGGGAGCAATCTTTTGATATAGGCAGTGGAATAGATAAATATGAATTAACAATTTCCGGTCAAACGCCTATTGATATTCCACCAACAGATACAACTCATACAATTACTTTTGATTTGCCTAATGGTAATTACACATGGTTTGTAAAAGCGTATGATTTAGCAAATGCTTTTACAAGTTCAAACACTCATAATCTGATTGTAGATGTCCCATTGCCGGGTAAAGCAGAAACACCAACAGGAGATAATGAATTATGCATAAATGCACCAAATACGGATTATACAACAGCAGGTGCTACAAATGCAACATCTTATATTTGGGAAATCAGCCCTGTAAATGCAGGAACAATTACCGGAACTGGATTAACAGCCACAGTAGATTGGAATAATATATATACAGGAACTGCTGAAATATCGGTAAAAGGAGAAAATCAAGTAGGAATAGGAACTGTATCTGATGCTTACATGGTTACAATATATCCTGCAACCGAAGCGGGATGGGTTGATGAAAGCAAAGATATTTGTTTAGGACAATCAACAGGGACGCTAACAATAACTAACTATACAGGTAGTATTCTAAAATGGCAAAAAAGTTATAATGGTGGAATTTGGGAGGATATTACAGAAACAACAGCTACTTACAGCGAAACACCTGCTATGGATGGGCAATGGCTATACAGAGCAGAAGTAAAAAGTGGTGTTTGTTCGGCAGAATTTTCTACAGCGGCGATGATAAATGTTATTGATTTACCCGTTGCAGCTGGAACTATATCAGGCGATGCAACAGTTTGTCAAGGGCAAAGTTCAGTAACTTATACCGTTCCGAC
>CAYVBW010000035.1:0-4011 GCA_964449995.1 uncultured Pseudomonadales bacterium
AAACAAAATGGGGGGCACGAATTTCTAGAGTTCCTTTTTCAAAAGTTAGATCTGTAATTTGATCTTTTAGCTCATCATACTCTTCACGAGTAATATAACCATCCTCTCTCATCCTTTGCAAAACAGCTTTGGTTCTCATTTGCCACAAAGGGGCTTCTTCATCTTGTTGTTGGCCACTAAAAGGTGAATAAACACTTGGTCTTTGAGGTAAACCAGCCAAAAATGCTGATTCAAGTAAGGTTAACTCTGAAACCGGCTTGTTAAAATATAGTTCTGCTGCCGACACAGCCCCCCAAGCAGTACCTCCATAAGGCACTTCATTAAGATACATCTCTAAAATTTCATCTTTACTAAAAGTACGCTCAATCTGAATCGCCAAAACCAGCTCTTTGAATTTACGGGGGATGGTTCTTTCACTAGTTAAAAGAACATTCTTAACCAATTGCTGAGTTAAGGTTGAACCACCCACCACTCTTTGACGAAAAACTACATTATAGGGAATACGAAATATTGTTAGTAAGTCAAAGCCCTGATGTTTATAAAAGTCCTTGTCCTCAATGGCAATAGTTGCCTCAATTAAATGATTTGGTAACTGGTCTAGTTTCACCAAAGTGCGACGCTGGTCTACAAATAAGTCATAGAGCAACTCATCGTTGCGATCGAAAAACTTGGTACTAAAACCATCTCTTCTCACTACCTGTCCAGGCTGGGGTAAATCTCTTGAAAAATAAGCAAAAGCCCCAAAAAACCCAACGACACTTAAAATAACCAGTGCAAATACAGCAATGGCTGCAAAACGCATAATTTTGACTTTTCTTAGCTGTTGCTGTGGAGTTTTTAATCTAGAGCCAGACCGTCTTTGTTTTTTTCTTGAGAAAATCTTACTCCAGCTGCGAGCGGAGCGAGATTTCGCCCTTGGAGGAGTGTCCTCAACCAACCAACTGAAGGGACGCTTGATCTGCTTGAAGATCCAGAGAAAAGGAGCTGTGATGGTTCTGTAAATTTTAGTTAAATTTATTTCCATAAGAAGTTAAATTATCGACTGTAATTAAGATATAGTCAAGTTTGTTTTACAGTCTAAAATAACAAAAAGGGTAACACTTGTAGTGTTTATTGATCAAAACAGATATTAGCTTATTATAATAAATTCGCAAATTAGTAATAGATATGAGCTCATTTCTGAGGGGTTTTACCCCGAGAGCATTTTGTCTTGTCCCGTCCCCCGCTGGGCGGGGCGGGAGGATAAACTAGCGGAGTATATAACCAAAATAAACAATAGACAAATTTAGAAATTTTCTTTCACCAGATGCAACTGCTTCATGATAGAATAAAAAGCAATGAAAAAAAATGATCCTGAAAAATCTACTAACCAACTTGACCAAACTCTCACCAGAGGAGTGGAAGCCATTTTACCTGACAAAGATTCTTTAGCAAAACTAATGTCACAGAAAAAAATCAGGCTTTATTTGGGTATTGATCCCACTGGAGCTTTGCTTCACCTTGGCCATGCTATAGTTTTGCGCAAACTGCAACAATTTGCCCAACTAGGTCACGAAGTCATCTTGTTAATCGGCAACGGAACCGTAAAAATTGGTGATCCCAGTGGCAGAGATGAGAGCCGTCCCGTACTAACTGATCAAGAAATTGAAAAAAATTGGCAAAACTGGAAAGAGCAAGCCAGCACTATTTTAGACTTCAACAACATTACTATTAAACGCAACGGGGATTGGCTAGATAAACTAGCCTATGCTGATATTGTTAGGCTGCTAGCTAAAACCACAGTTCAACAACTGCTTGAAAGAGATATGTTTCAACAAAGAATGGCCAACAATCAACCAATTTATGGCCATGAAATTATTTATCCACTCCTGCAGGGTTATGACAGCGTAGTCATGGATGTGGATCTAGAAATTGGCGGTAATGATCAAACCTTTAACATGATGATGGGCCGAACTTTGCAAAAAATTTACAACAATCGCGAAAAGTGGGTTCTAACCACCCCCTTAATTGAGGGCACTGACGGTAGAAAAATGAGCCAAAGCTATGATAACTTTGTGGCTCTAACTGAACCAGCCAATGATATGTACGGCAAATTAATGAGTATCCCTGATGAACTAATCTTAAAATATTTCAAGCTCCTAACAGATGTTGCCCGCGATGAGCTTGAAGCGATGCAGCAAGCAATAAAAAGTGGTGAAAATCCCATGAATTTTAAAAAGAAGTTGGCTCTTACTATTACTAATGATTTGCATAGTGAGTCACAAGCCAGGCAGGCCCAACAATATTTTGAAACCACAGTTCAAGAAGGTGGGCTACCAAATAAAATACCAGAGGTTAAGCTAGACTCAACAGAATTAATAGTCCTTGATTTACTAAAACTTTGCCAACCCGAAGAAAGCAATGCTCAACTCAAAAGACTTTGCCAGCAGGGCGGTGTCAAACTAATGCCTCAAGATGAAAAACTACTTGATCCAAACCAAAAAATTAATTTTGATGACCAACAAGTAATCAAGGTCGGAAAAAGAAATTTTTATAAGCTACAATTAAACTAATCAATTATGACTAAAAAACAGGCAAAGCGCCTTAAAATAATTTTTGTCATTATTGCTGCTGGCAGTATGGTGGCAGCTAGTGTGATTCAGGCTGTAATCATGCTACTAACTCTTTTCTAATTAAGTTTATGTATAAACTACTAGATCCTCTGGAGCATGTTAGGGGGATTGGCGCTATAACTGCTCAAAAACTAGCCAAAAAAGGATTAAAGACAGTCCAAGATTTGTTGCTATTTTTACCCCTTAACTATACAGATCTATCACAAGTCTTAACCATTGGTCAGCTTAAGCCCAATCAAGTTTGCACCATCAAAGCTCAAGTAATCTCGGTTAGAGAATATTTTAAAAACAGCAAACGCATAACTAGAGCCACCATTGCTGATGAGACAGGAAGAACTGAATGTATTTGGTTTAACAATCGTTTTATCAAACAGCAATTAAAAAAGGGACAGGATTATTTTTTTGCAGGATCATTTAATGATTATCGCAATTTCAGCCAGCCAAAAGTTGAAGCCATCAAACAAGAAACACTACATACTGGGCGTTTAGTTCCCCGCTATTCTCAAACCCTTGATATCAAACAGGGAAAAATGCGCTTAATTTTGAAGGAAATTCTTGATCATTTAAGCATAAAGCCAGACTTTTTCAGCGAAAACTCTCACCTTTTATCCCTTGCAGAAACTTTTTCTCAACTTCATTATCCACAAAAAAAAGAGTTAGTTATCAAAGCGAGAAAAAGACTAGCTATAGAAGAGCTGCTAGCTTTGATGAAAAAATCTCAACAAATTAAAAAAGAGTGGCAGCAGCAACAGGCCATGGTTGTTCTTGATAAAAAACAACTCAATTCAAAATTAATTCCAAAAAACATACCCTTTAAGCTTACTCAAGACCAAATGCAGGCCATCAAAGAAATTGCTCAGGATTTAGAGCAACAGCAGCCTATGAATAGATTGCTAATCGGAGATGTAGGCTCAGGAAAAACTGTGGTAGCTGCCATTGTGGCCTGGCACATACTCAGAGCAGGACTTAATGCAGCCCTGATAGCACCTACCCAGATTTTGGCAGAACAGCATCAGCAAACACTCAACTCAATTCTGCCACAAATACCAACAAAACTATTAACAGCTAAAACCAGTAAAAAACAAAATAAGAAAGATTTAGCAAGCAAAAAAATGCCAACACTTTTTATTGGCACCCATGCTGTGATCAATCAGCTAGATCAAATCCAACCAGGATTAATTATTTACGATGAACAACACCGCTTTGGGGTGGCTCAAAGAGCTAGTATTGGCACAAAAAAAACTTTGCCCAAACCACACGTACTCACTATGTCAGCCACACCCATTCCACGCAGCTATATGCTAACTATTTTTTCTCATCTAGATGTATCTTTAATTAAAGAATTTCCATTTGGAGAGAAAAGGGTTAAAACCTGGTATGTGCCTAAACAAAAAAGAAA
>CAYVBW010000036.1:0-1696 GCA_964449995.1 uncultured Pseudomonadales bacterium
GACAACCATTATATATTGTAACCGAATTGCCTCTCGCACAAATTAGTTTTTTTAGTTACATTATTAGTAATGTAAATTATCAATTTAAATTCTTGCCCATGCACGTCCAAGACAATAACTCCAACAATCAAAATAATCAAACCCAGCCAGGAACAGATCCAGCAACACAACAACAGGCTGAGGATCAACAACCCACAGCTGATCAACAGCCATCAACCAAACAACCCGTTGGCCAACCAGCTGCACAAACTGATGTTCAGCCACCTGCAGAGCCAAAAACTCAGCCACCTGCTGAGCCAGAAACTCAAGAGCAGGGGAGTGACTATGTTAGTTCATATACCCCTCCTGATGAAAATGAGGTGCCGGCTGCAGGTGAGGCCCAAACCGAGGGTGGTGAAGACCAGCCAGCCAGTGAAGCTACCCAGCCCGCTGGGGACAATCAGCAGCCGGCTGAACAAAGCACTCAAGACCAGAGTAGTCAGCCAGCTACTATCACGCCTCCACCTTCAGTTCAACCAGCTTCGCCAGAACAGCCAGAACAGCCAGAACAGGAGGAGCAGCCAACTTCAGCAAAACCTGAGACTCAACCGTCTTCAGAAGAATCCAGCACTACACCAGCCGCTCAATCCACTTCTTCACAGCAGGATAGAGAAAAATTAGATGTAGATTTGGATAAGGAGATTGAACGCTTAGAAAAAATGGTTCAGGATCTTGAGGCAAATGCTCCTCAGGATGAGAAGCAGGCAGAAACTAAGACAACTAGTGAGCCTGAAAAAACAGATGAAAACAAACCAGCCCAGGAAAAAACTCCTGCGGCACCGCCAACTGCCGAGCCACCTAAACCACCTAAACCACCTAAACCTGAATCAACAACCCCGCCAGCTTCTGATCAACCTGAGTCAGTTACCCCGCCAGCTTCTGATCAACCTGAGTCAACTCAAGCATCAAGCTCTAATCAACCAACTTCACAAAAACTAGCAGATCAAAATATTTTCTTTTTGCTAGGTGTTGAAGATGGGACAGATGAGGAGAAAAACAAGTTTCTAGATGAACTGCAACAAGTTGTATGGGAAGACTTTTTAGAAAATGATATGGACAAAGTGGTCACCGGACCGGAAAAAGAACAGGTTAAAGCTATTATACAAGATGATTCTCTCAGTGAGTTAGATCAGCAAGAAAAAGCCCTGTCTTTGCTTGAAAAAACTTTACCTAATTTTGAGGATTTGATGATTGAGAAAGCTATGGAGCTTAAAAGTGATTTGTTTAAAGAAAGAATTGCTGGCATGAAGGAGTATTATGCCCAGGATCAGGCCTCACTCGATAAAATAGCTCAAGCAGAAACTCAACTTCAGCAGGAGAACTGGCGCTCGGCTGCAGAGATTTTAAACCAGCTGATTGCTAAACCTAAAACTCAAACCTAAAAAGCTTAGTTATTGTTGGCAAAATTAGATCAGCAGTAAAATATCAGCAGCAAAATAGTTGCAAATTTTTCATAGAAAATAATTTTAAAGAAAGTTCCTGTTAGTGGTGAGTTTAATTCTGATCAAATACCCCGTCAGCTTGTTCTCCCGCTCAGCGGGGGACGGGACAAGAAAAAACGCGCTCAGGGTGAAACCCCTCAGAAATGAGCTCATATATTAATACTAATTTGCGAATTAATTCTATTGTATTGTTTGTGTGAGAATGATATCTTTGT
>CAYVBW010000036.1:1796-3519 GCA_964449995.1 uncultured Pseudomonadales bacterium
TACTAATTTGCGAATTAATTCTATTGTATTGTTTGTGTGAGAATGATATCTTTGTAGATAAGTTGACAATGATTTTTTAGCTATGTTCCGCACTCAAAATTTTTTAACTAAGACTAAAAAAAATTTAAACTTTAACAAGGTTAGGGTCTGTTTTGATGTTGGCAGTTTTTATACTCGAATTACAGTGAACAATAGGCTAATCTTTAATCAGCCGACTTGCCTATTAATCTCTCAAGATCAACAGGCGGTTTTGAGCTTTGGAGATCAAGCCCTGGCAGTTTTTGGCAAAGAACCCAATCAAACGCAAGTGATTTTCCCCATCAAGCAAGGGGTGGTTTATGATCAAGAGCAATTTGATTTATACTTGACGGCTGTTATCAAGCAGCTAAAAAAACAAGTCGACTGGTCTTGGCTGGCTCGAACTGAGGCGATATATAGTGTTCCTCAATCTGCCACAGAGCTTGATAAAAAAATCATCACTCAAAGCTTAACCAACATTGGATTCTCTAAAATTACCCTAATACCAAAAGTGGAAGCCTTGATATCGGGCTTAACTCAGCTAAAAACTCAACCTTTGCCAGAAAGCCAAATCATTGCTCTTGATATTGGAGATCAAACTACAGAGTTGGTGGTAGGAGTAGAGGGTTTTAGCAATTATTCCCGTACCATTAATCAGGGCAGTAAAAAAATTACCTTGGCTATCCAAAGCTGTTTGAAGTTACAGCATGACTTGCTCATTAGTTATCAGCAGGCCACTAAAATTAAACACAATTTGCAATATGATTTTGCCGGAGGATTGTCTGCTGAGGATGACAAGGTTTATCAAGTAGCAGCCAATAGCAGAATTAACATTAGAGGTATTAGTACCCAAGACAACATGGTTTCAACAAAGACCATTAAGTCCCAGGATTTAATCAAGAGTATTGAAAAAGAACTTGAAAAGTTCGTTCATCATTTAAAACGAGCATTAAGTTTAGTGAAATCTGAGCAATTAATTGCTGGGTTGAACAATGGCATGGTATTAACAGGCGGAGGTTGCCAATTATTTGGTTTGGATGACTATTTAGCCCAGCAGCTGCAGACCAATGTTCAGAGGTCTGCCCAACCTTATTTAGATTTAGTAACCGGAATGGGATTAGTTAATAGGTGAGGGGAGAGCTGGACAGGGTTGAGTAGTTAGAATTGAATACCTGGTAAAAACTTAAAAACTGAGCTAAAAACTGAGTTAAAAACTGAGCGGGCTTGGTTTACCACCGGGCTGTATTAGATACCAGACACTAAATACCAAATACTGTAAAAACTGAGTATCTCGTATTACCACCGGGCTATACCAAATACCACATACCAAATACCACAATCCCGACACCATGCTGCCAGCCTTAATCCCACTACCAGCGCGAGAAAAAATCGGTCAGGCCCTGTTAACCATGGTTGTTCTTTTAATGCTAGTTTTTTTTGAAATAGTGGGCATTAATCAACCTGTAGTTCAAGTTGGTCAGTCAGTAATCAACCCGATCCTACAATTTAATGTTGGCCTTGTTTCAGGCATGTATCAATTCACCCAAAACGTGCGCAGTTGGCAGAATACCGCCCGTCGGGTTCAGGATTTAGAATTAAAATTAGCCCAGACTTCGGCCCAACTTGGGAAGATTGAACAACTAGAGAAAGAAAATCAAGAACTGCGCGCCTTACTTAATAGTTCTGATCGCAGTTTAGATAGGGT
>CAYVBW010000037.1:0-2794 GCA_964449995.1 uncultured Pseudomonadales bacterium
AAAGATATAAAAAAATTATTAGAAAAAACATTGAATAATTAGTTTTTTTAGTTAAAAATAGGCAATTTAATTCTGATTAAATACCCCGTCTCGCTAAGCGGGGCAGGGGAGCGGGCTTTTTTCTTACAAAGCAAGACAAAACGCGCTCGGGGTGAAGCCCCTCAGAAATGAGCTCATATTTATTACTAATACTAATTTGCGAATTCATTTAGATGAGCGCTATCAAACCTATCTTTTCAGATGAACTAAAAACAGCGCTAGTATATGACCGCGTTAACACCCCCTATGGTGGTGCAGAGCAAGTCTTGCTTTCCTTAAAGAAATTATTTCCTGATGCACCTCTTTATACCTCAGTTTATCAACCTCAAAAAGCAAAATGGGCCCAATCGTTCACTGTAATTCCCAGTTTTCTTAGTAAAATACCTTTTTTTAAAAACTCACATCGATGGCTACTTCCCCTCATGCCTCTTGCTTTTGAATCTCTAGATCTTTCAGAATATCAATTAATTATTTCTGTCACTAGTGCCGAAGCCAAGGGCGTACTTACCAAGCCAAATCAACTTCATCTTTGTTATTTGCTAACCCCGCCTAGATATTTATATGATTTTCGTGATGAGTATATAAATTCCGCTCCAATTCTAAAAAAACCTGGTATAAACTCTGCAGTAAAAAAAATTATCAAATATTTAACGTGGTGGGATCAAGCTGCCATTTACCGACCAGATCTAATTATCCCTTTATCAAAACTTGTGAAAAGTCGCGTTAAAAAAATTTATAAGCTAGAAACCAGTAATCCAATTTATCCCCCTAGCAATGTAATCGCTTCAAACACAAACGAGCAGCGCTTCAAGCAATTAAACTTACCTAAAAAGTACTTACTGTTGGTTAGCAGATTAGTGCCGTATAAACGAGTTGATCTAGCCATAAAAGCCTGTCTAAACTTGCAGCGTAACCTGGTTATAGTCGGAGAAGGAACAGAGGAAAAAAGACTTAAAAAAATAGCTGGCAACAATCAAAACATTACTTTTTTACCCTCTCAACCTCAGTCAGTAGTTAATTCATTGATGAAGCATGCGCAACTATTTCTAGCTCCTGGCATTGATGATTTTGGTCTCAGTCCTTTACACGCCAACCAGATGGGTACTCCAGCCTTAATCAACAAGCGAAGTGGTGTTGCAGAGGTTTTTGATGCAAACATTCAAGGAGTAGTGATTAACGAACTTTCGGTTCAGGTTGTGGAGCAGGGTATTGGACAAGCGCTGTCAGCGCAATATAATTCTGCTAAAATAAAATCTTGTGCTTCTCAGTTAACAACTAATAAATTTTTAACTGAATTTGCTCAAATAATACAAAATGAAATCACATAAAAATCATCACACATTATGACAAAAAACAATCACGCTTATGCAGTCATTTTAGCTGGAGGAGGTGGAACTAGACTTTGGCCAAAATCACGCAACAATCATCCCAAACAATTTTTAAAATTAACTGATAACCGCACCATGGTTCAACTGACAGCAGATCGAATTAAAAAAATTCTTCCGTGGGAAAAAATGATTGTGGTGACTAATAAAATTTATGAAGAAGATATTCGGCGACAGTTGCCCAAAATTCCAGAATACAACATTATTTCTGAACCTGAAAAAAAAGAAACAGCCCTAGCCATGTTAGTAGGGGCTTTGTATGCCAAAAGTTTAGATCCTCAAGCAGTAATTATGAACGCCGCTTCTGATCACACTGTGGTAAATGAAGATGAGTTTGTGAGAGTAATGAAAAAAGCATTACAGGTAGCTTCAGAAGACGATTATCTTGTCACTGTGGGCATTAGTCCCACGGAACCTAATACTGGGTTTGGCTACATCAAGGCTGGCGAGGATTTAGAAAAGATAAACCATGGTCTATCTTTGTTTAAGGTAGATAGTTTTACTGAAAAACCCAACTTACCCACAGCTATTGGCTATATCTCAACCGGCAAGTACTTCTGGAATGCCAACATGTATGTTTGGTCTGCTAAATCCATCTTAAAGGCTTTTAAGCAACACGCCCCAGATATTTATCAACTAACTCAAGGGCTAGATAAACTGTCTCACCAAAAGTTTCATCAAGCCTTGCCTGATATTTATAAGCAATCAAAAAAAATTTCTATAGACTACGCAATTAGTGAAAAAGCTAATAACCTAGTTTTGATTCCAGGTGATTTTGGTTGGAATGATGTTGGATATTGGAAAGTCGTCTATGATTTGGGTAAAAAAAATAAAGAAGGCAACGTGATCGTTAACGAACAAGAAGAGTCTTTACCTATTACCATTAATTCAGAACATAATCTTATTCACACCAATAATCGCTTAATTGCCTTGCTTGATGTAAACAACATGATTGTGGTTGATACAGATGAAATATTATTGATTGTGCCTAAAAATAAAAGTCAAGAAATAAAAAAGATAGTAGAAAAACTTAAAGAAGATAATCGGAAAAAATATTTATGACTTATCAACAGAAAAAAAGAATCCTTGACCTTTTTGTAGCCACAACCTTGGCTATTCTTTTTTTACCGTTTTGGATTACCATTCCTATATTAATCTATCTTGAGTCTGGTAAGCCAATTATTTTCAAACACAAAAGAGTAGGCAAAGATGGTCAAGAGTTTTTGATTTTAAAATTCAGATCTATGGTTCCTAATGCCCAGGAGTTACTTACAAAAGAATATCCTCAATTATTAAAACAGTTTAAAGCCGGAGACTGGAAAATTGAGGCCAAAAATGATCCCAGAATCACTAAGCTCGGCAGGTTTATG
>CAYVBW010000038.1:0-2638 GCA_964449995.1 uncultured Pseudomonadales bacterium
ATTTGTTCCTCCTACTAAACGGAACAAGCTGTCGGGGTATATAATCAGAATAAATCAAAAAAATTAGTTTAATATAGACAAATAGTGATCAAGCGTTGTTTGAGCCATTTTAGCCCAACTATATTTTTTTGATATCCTTAAACCTCTTTTTATATGCTGTTTTCTAATTGAATCTTGCTGGAGTTGAAGTATTTGTTTTTTAAGTTGTTGCGCATCATTAGGATTAAAATAAAGAGGGGCATCAAGATAAAGCTCTTTAAAAACCTTTAAATTAGAAGCAATTACAGGGGTTCCAACAGCCATAGCTTCAATGGCTGTTAAACCAAAACCTTCTGATTTTGAGGGCTGTATTAAAGCCAGTGATGATTGAATTTTTGTGATCAACTCTTTATCAGCTAAAAATCCTGTTAAAGTTACTTGTTTAGTTAAATTAAGTTTTTTTATTCTTTGTTGAGTTCTTTTCATAAACACGTTTCTAGCACATACTATTGTCAGTTTTAATTCAGGCATTTGTTTTAAGGTTTGCAAAACAATTTCTATATTTTTGTGTGGATAAAGTGACCCAACATAAATTAAAGAAAGATCAAAAGACTTTTTAAATGCTTTTTCTGGTTGTTGTGATAGGTTTTTAAAAATTTTAAGAAATGGTTCGCTAATACCTTCATAGGTTGTAACAATTTTTGGTTTAAGTTGTGGCTTATAGTTTGCTAAAGCCTGTTTGACTGTGTTGGTGGGGACAAACACTGTTTTTGCTCTGGCTAAAGCTTGGCTAGTTACTAAACGATAAGCTAAATACTTAAGATAATATTTGCTAGTGGATAAGGTGGTAGCTTCAGGCCCAATCTGTTCATGCCACAATAGGTCGTGAATCGTGATTACAAGTTTTCCTTTATATAAAAGTGGAATATTAAAATGAGGTACGTGAAGCAAATCTAGCTGGTGTTTGTTTAAAATTACCGGCCATTTTGTCTGTTCTGCAAAAGAATAATGCCTGATAGGAGCAAAAACCGAGGCATAATTTTTACTTTTTTTTAAGTTTTTAGCTAAGGATTTTTCTTGTTGCTGATCATGAAAAAAGAATATTAGCTGAATGTTGTTTGGTGATAAATTGTTTAATTGGATTAGTAAGTTTTGAATATATCTACCTATACCAGCGTGCCTATCTCCACTTAAACGAGCATCGATTCCAATTCTTAACTTTTTGTGAGTCACTCTCGTCATTACATACCTCCCTTTTTTATAAAAAGGAATAATCTCAATAAAAAACGAACTATTTTTGGATATTTATCTTGATAGTGTTTGTCATAATATAGCAGCATTGTGTTGTAAAAATAGCGCTTTGACTGTAATGAAGTGAGTGGTGATTCGGTTTGAATCCCAGATTTATACTTATGGTGTGTTATTTCCACTTCTGGAAGAAAGCCAATCTGGTATCCATGATTTCTAAATCGCTTACACCAGTCTAAATCTTCTCCATACATGAAAAATTGTTCATCTAGCAAACCAACTTCATTCATGTGTTTGCTGCGTGTCATCATAGCTGCACCGCTACAAGCATCAATTAAATGTGGTTCGTTTAAGTTTTTATAAGTTTGGTGATACTGACCAAAAAATTTTGTTTGTGGAAAAAGCTTGTCTAGACCAATAAAATAGCTTAATGAAGCCCAGGGAGTTGGCTCACCCCGGTGGCAAGCCCAGTCTAGAGAGCCATTAGACAGCAGCAATTTGGGAGAAACCACAGCCATTTTTTTATTTTTTTCTAAATGGCTGATGAGCTTGTCGAGATTAGAGTTGGCAGTCAATTCAGTGTCGCTATTAAGCAGCATCACATATTGTGACTCAATCCTTTTTAAGACAACATTATTGCCTGCAGAAAAACCAACGTTTTTGGGCAGCTCTATCACTTCTACATTAGCAAAGTCGTTTTTCAACATTTCAACAGAGCCATCATCACTATTATTATCAACCACTACAGTTTTGACTGAATTTTTTGTGTGAGACAAATAGTGGTTTTCTAAACTAGTTAGACATTTTTTGAGCCAAAATTTACTGTTGTAGTTAAGAATTAAAATAGTGAGTTTTGTTTGTGTCATAATTTTCACAACTACATTGACTGGTAAATTTTATCAAGTTTTTTTGAAATTAGCTGCCAATCATAGTTTTTTTTAACAAACCTTTTCCCATTAAGAGATAGCTTTTTCCAAAGCTTTTGATCATTTAAAAGCCTGTCAACGTATTCTGCTAAAGTTTGCGGATCATTGGAAATCAAAACATGCTCATTGTGTTTAAGATTTAATCCCTCAACAGCAGTTTTTGTGGCAACGATTGGAGTACCTGAGGCCATGGCTTCAAGGATTTTGTAACGTGTGCCTTTGCCACTTAAAACTGGAGCCAAAAGCACATGCGCTTTTTTAAATGCGTCTCGAATATCAGGAACACGGCCAGTGATTTCAATGTTTTTATTCTTAATTCCATAATTAATAATTTCTTGGGTGGGTTCGTTACCTATAATTTTCAGTTTAGCATTGGGGGATAACTCTACAACCTTGGGCCAAATTTTTTTCACCAAATACTGCACTGCCTCAACATTGGGCAGCCATTTAAAAGTACCCACATAAATTACAGTTGGATTTTTTGG
>CAYVBW010000039.1:0-2546 GCA_964449995.1 uncultured Pseudomonadales bacterium
TAAATTTTTAACCTCAAACACCTGCGATAATAAAATGTAAAAATGTCTTGAGGAGCACCTCTTTGTATCCATTCCATGATTCTTCTAATAAAAAAGTTAAAGCTAGTTATTCGATTCAACCAAGTAATTCTAAAGCCATGGGATCTAAAAACTAAAGGATTAAACTCTAAGGGACTAGAGCTGTGCAGCGCATCATTTACTCTTAAATGCCCCAATCCCGCTGTAGACTGTGTAAAAATGGTTAAAACAGAATTATTTGTTGAGGATTTTAAGGCAGAGCTCATATTAACATTATAAAAAAAATTACCCAAAAACAAAGGGCAGGAACCTCAGTCCCTGCCCTTAAAACTTAATTTTTATTTTTTAAGATGAGTCTACATCATGCCACCACCCATACCAGGCGCAGCAGGCATAGCAGGTTCATCCTTTTCTTCTGGAGCATCAGTAACCAAACATTCGGTTGTTAGGATCATTGAAGCCACTGAGGCTGAATTTTGTAAAGCAGCAATGGCGACTTTAGCTGGCTCAATTACCCCAGCCTTTGTCAAATCTTCAAACTCATTGGTAAGAGCATTAAAACCCCAGTTAGGCTCATCTTTTTCTTTAATTTGACCCAAAACCCAGCCAGCATCTACTCCAGAGTTAACAGCTAGCATTCTAATGGGCTCATCCAAAACCGAACTTACTAATTCCACACCAGTTTTTTCATCTTCACTTTCAGTCTTAACAGTTGCTAAAGCCTTAGCAGCCTGAACATAAGTCACTCCACCGCCTGGAATAATTCCCTCCTCAATGGCGGCTTTTGTAGCCTCCTTAGCATCTTTTACTCTCTCTTGTAAATTCTTCATTTCTATTTCAGTATTGGCGCCCACCTGAATTACAGCTACTCCACCCGTCAACTTAGCCTTTCTTTCTTCTAGTTTTTCAGTATCAAAATCAGAGGTTGACTGCTCAATCTGAGCTTCAATCTGAGAAACCCTAGCGTCAATATCGGTTTGAGAACCCTTACCTCCTACAATGCGGGTTGTGTCTTTGGAAGCTCTCACTGTATCTGCCCTACCCAAATCTTCTAAAGTGGCATCTTCTAGCTTACGGCCAACCTCTGAAGTAATAACGTCAGCCCCAGTTAACACTGCGATATCTGCTAACATCTCTTTTCTGCGGTCACCAAAACCCGGCGCCTTAATAGCCAAGGCTTTAAAAGTTCCACGCAGTTTATTAACTACCAGAGTAGTAAGAGCCTCACCCTCAATTTCATCTGCAATAATAACCAAAGATTTTCCAGCATTAACTACTTTTTCCAACAAAGGCAACACATCCTTAATATTAGAAATTTTCTGATCTGTAATTAAAATATAGGGATCCTCCATCACCGCCTCCATATTATCACTGTCTGTTACAAAATAAGGAGAAGCATAACCCTTATCAAACTCCATGCCTTCTTTGTGCTCAATTGTTATATCCATAGTTTTACCTTCCTCAACTTCCACCACTCCATCCTTGCCAACTAATTTCAAAGCTTCTGCTATTTTCTCTCCAATTTCTTCACTCTGGGCAGAAATAGTAGCAACTTTTTTCCAATCGGTTTGTTTAACTGGCTTTGCCAAACTGCGTACTTTTTTAACTACTGCAACTACTGCTTTGTCGATACCTCGCTTCATAATCATCGGGTTAGTCCCTGCAGTAACATATTTCATACCTTTAGCGCTCATTTTTTGAGCTAACAAAGTAGCAGTAGTAGTTCCATCACCAGCCACGTCATTTGTTTGAGAAGCCGCCTCCTTGACCAATTGAGCCCCCATATTTTCAAACTTATCCTCTAATTCAATTTCTTTAGCAACAGTTACTCCATCATGAACTACGTTAGGAGCTCCCCAAGATCGGTCAATTGCCACATTACGCCCTTTGGGACCCAAGGTTGTAGTAACAGCGTCTGCTAATTTATTAATTCCGATGAGCATTTTTTGTCTGGCTTCATCGCCAAATTTAAGTTGTTTTGCCATATTTTTCCTTTAATTATTGAGTAATTTTTAATATAAGTCTCTAAACTAGGGTTATAAGATCAGTTAAACAATTATGCCTTAACAATTGCTAAAATATCGTCAAATTTAAGAAATTGGTACTCAACATCTTCTAGCTTAAAATCATTACCACCCCATTTTTTATAGATCACAACATCACCTTTTTTAACAGGGCTTTTAATTTCCTTAACTCCCTCTTCCCAAATTGAACCGCCACAAGCCAAAACTTTTCCTTGCTGAGGCTTATCTTCATCAGACTCAGGAAGATAAATTCCAGATTTAGTTTTTGTTTCTGCTTGGACAGGTTCAACAAGCACATAGCCATTATTGGGCTTAAGTTGAGATATCTTGATTGATTTCATAAATTGTTCCTTTCTAAAAAATAATTAGTGTTAAATTAGAACAATAACTAAAAATGTAAAATATTGAAAAATACTTCAAATAAATTCGCAAATTAGTATTAGTAATAGATATGAGCTCATTTCTGAGGGGTTACACCCCTCAGCATTTTGTCTTGCTTTGCAA